>JAZRYW010000001.1:0-44273 GCA_045600965.1 Bacteroidales bacterium
TTTGCCGGTCTTCCTTTTGCCATCGCCGATCGTTGTATTTAATTGTCCAAATATACAATTAAATATCGGGGTTTGCAAGGGTTTAAGGATTTATTTTCAATGAATTAACAATTAATTGTATAAAAACGTGCAAGACTCAGACATATCTCACCGGTGGCGGTGAATATGATAGGATAAATGATAAGTTGAATGATAGGTTAAATGATGAGTTAAACCCGTCAGTGCGTTCTACCTACCTGCTTGTCATGGATAATCCCGGCATTCAACGGAAAGAACTGTCTGAGAAGACGGGCAAGAGCATCCCGACCATAGACCGCCATTTGGCTGAACTCCAAGAAAAAGGGTTCATCGTGCACGAAGGCTCCCGGAAAACCGGCGGTTACCGAGTAAAATAGCAGTTTCCATCATTCCATCACTTCCATCAAGTGATGGAAGTAGCATTAAAATGATAATGAGAAGAGCAGCATGGCAGAGAAGGGTCTCAGGGGTTGAATGTGGTCGATTTGATAGAGTGGAGACTCCAAGGAGGATATGTATTCTGTATTGTTGAGAATATTGTCAAAATGAAGCCCTATCCCCAACTTGCGGAACGTCCAGTCAAAATGAATATCCCAAAAGAAAGCCATATTGTTGCTGATGGCGGCATTATTCCAATACGAATCGATGATGGATTCTATTTGGAATGCGGATGTGGGGATATACACGACGGATAGATGTGAAGATGTATTCCATCGGCCTTTTTGGGGAGCATTCTGATCGATACTGATTACCATATAAGATGCTTCCGTCTGGAGACGAGTTGTAATTTTGTCAGAGAAATTACCAGACCACTTGGCCAAAGAAGAAAAACGGTCCGTTTTATAAGGAGTGACTATTTCATTTTGGATGAGCGACGAAGCATAATGAGATGCTTCCAGTGTAAGGGATAAGGTATGATGAAAATCCGCAAAAGCCTTATCTAAACTAAGAAATGAAGAAAACGACGAGAATTGCGTTTTCTCTCTGGACCGTTGCTCCCAGACATAATCAGTGTTCTCCAAAAAGGATCGGGTAAAACCCCAATTCTGTCCATACTGCACATTCACGCCTGTTCGAAATGCCGTTCCGTGAACCGGATTCTGGTATGACAACTGCGCTCTACCAGAAACAGATGACGGCTGAGGGTGGATGTCAAGTGTTTCAGCGGTAAACCTGTGATACCCCTGCATAATTGGCGCAGAATAAATGTCCTGTTCATTGACATGCCCGATATCATGGGATGCCGACACCTCCGTCTTCCATAAACTGGAAATCTTGTACGACCCCGAAACGGAAGTTGTGGATGCTATGAATAGTTTACTGTTTTTCCCCTCGGAACAGGCTAATAATTGAGCCTCTAATAGCTCTTGAAGAGAAAAAGAAAAGCGCCCTTGCCGATACTGTAATCTAAGATCCTCTGTAGGCTTGAAAGAAAGAAGATTCAAATGATTGGACAAATCATCCGAAGGCAAAACATGGCAGAATTCCAAAAGCCCGGAAGACAGTTCTCGAATCAATAGAGGAATAATTGTTCTTGCTTCCAGCGTCCAAGAGGGTGAAAACTGTTTACTGAAGAGAAAATCACTTCTGTTGTATAATTGTCGTATATGGACATTCTGCTGATACGGGTTGTCATCGGGGTGCTCTCTGATAGACAGGACCTCGGTTTTGTCTGTATACTGGCTCAATAAGGAAAAAGAGTGTACCCTGTTAGAACTCTTCCGGCGTACCACATAGAAAGAGTTCAGGATCTCAAATTCCTTCAAACTATAGTTGTTGTCAAAGGGTTCGGTCTTTTCATCTCCGAATTGGCAAAAAGAATTCTTATTCTTTATTTTCAGATGGTCGTTGACGTATACAGAAGTATCGTTGCGGCTATAGCGCAGTTCAAAAGCCGGCAACCGGGTAGTTTGCATACCGGTCGAGGCATCATTAATGACGAGTTGCAACGTTCCGTCCTTGTCAAAATACCATTGGTTTGTTTGAGCTCGACGATTCAGCAATTCCTGTTCATAATCAGCTGAGAGAATGAGACTCCTGTTTGTGCCCAAAAGGACTTTGGAATAAACGGAGGTCGACAGAGACCTGTTGAATGCGTCACGTTGGCGATTAATGCTGGAACCGACTGCAGAATAAGGGCTTATATAATCATTGGTTTGAAATCGGTTCAAAAAATCCAAGTCATTGAGATTGATGACAATTTCGCCAGGGTGAAAACCTTCGCTATTTCGTATGATATCTTCTCCTGTCTGGTCATACTTTGTAGTTGCCATCAGTTGTGTTTTTCTGGAGAATCGAGACAAAAACCCTCCAGCAGATAGCGGGATGTCAGCGTTGGCATCATAACCTCCGCCCAACTCCAATTCTGCTATCCATTGTCCTTTCACTTTGTTTTGAAGAACAATGTTCAGTGCGGCCGATTCGCTTCTCACCATTCCTTCCAGAGCTTTGATGGGCTGGTGGTTTTCAAATATCTGCAAGGTTGTGATGCTTTCAGGGGATAAATTCTGTACTGCAAGGTTGTAGCGGGAATCAAGCACATCGTTTCCTTCTATATAGAACTTATTGATGGGCTTTCCGTTATACTGGACATATCCTTTGTCGCTTACCTGAACGCCCGGAATCCGTTTTAATACATCCTGTAATGAACGGTCTGCCGGATTAGTCAGTGCAGGGATCAGATAACTTATCGTATCTCCCCGCGAAACTACAGGCGGTGCTTTGATAACAGCCTCATCGATTACGGTCCTCTCCGGCTTCAAGAGAATATCTATGTGGCCTGCATCAGGTTTGAAGATATATTCATGATATCCCATCATACGCGCCTCAAGTTGGGACTCCGGCTTTACATTATCGAAATGGAATCGGCCTTCTGCGTCCGTCGTGCAGTAATTCACAATCTTATCCCCTTGCCGGACAATCAGAATGACGCCTGATAGAGCCTCACGAGATTCAGCATCATACACCCTTCCTGTAATTCCCTGAGAATAAGCAGTTCCGCACCACAGCAGCGCTACTGCGGTCAATAGTCCTTTCAGAATGGAACGTACTATTCTCATGGCAAAACGCATTTTATCAAAGAATAGTGATCTGTGTCATCTTGCCCAAAAATGTACAAAAAAGCCGAATCCGTCGGGGAGGAGGATAATGATTTTACATGTAGATTACAGTCATAAGATGCTAAAAATACCCCATCCCATGATAGTTTATATATTATTGACTGGAATACTTCTCTACGAAAATCATCAATAATAACATGCCCGCTATAGGCAACATAAATGTAATCTCTGTTATACGCAACATCTAAAAAAGTTTCCGGAATAACACTGGAAAAAACAAGGCCCTGATCCTTCTCATTATATTTAATTATCGTATAACTAGCAACTTCTTGACTTGGGTCCTCTAATGTAAAAAGATGTTCTAATGCTGTTGAATAATAGTCAATTCTATGATAATACGCATCAAAATACACGAGCCTGTCTCGATACCAATCAATAATAAAAAAGCCTCGCGTAACATTGAAATAATCGTATTTATAGTTGTGCGGAAAATCATAATGAGTCCCATCAGAAAGACAAAATTGATTCCGTTGTGATGGAAACTGCCTATTCTTTAAAGGGAAATAGAGTGGATTTAAGAAGATAAAAGAAGAATCTTTGTAAGGTAATAGATACTGACAACTGAAATCGATAATACGCTTAGATATGTTTGGATGTTTTTGTTTGACAATAGATTCAAGACTAAAAGCATAAACGTCATGCTTGATAAAATCATATATCAGCATTTCATCGCCATTTCTACATGAAGTAGAGGAAAGTAAATCACCATTTCCACTTCCATATTTTAAAAATGGTTTATATTCCCCTTTTGTAAGATCAAAGAAATAGTACATGTCATCTCCGTGCCCAAGACGAGAATCATCGTTTTCAACAAAAAGAACCGTATCTGAGACAACAAAGACTGAAGTTTTATGAACGTTTTCTTGAGGGATATACAACGAATCTACAATTTCAATGCGCGAGCGTTCAACTTCATGTAAAGCTAAAAGTCGCCGTGAATTATTGGAGCAAGAAGCTACAGTGAGCAATATACATGAAACGATAACTATCTTTTTCATTTATCAGAAACCCCAATTATAAACGATGCGGGAACAAATCCCCAAAAACGACTATCCCAAGAATAATCCATATTATCACCGCACACAAAATAATAATCATTTAGGAATGTGTAGGAGCTCCCTATTCTGGGCAGAAGTCCGCTTTCCCAATTAATGATTCTTTTATAAAGATGAATAGCTTGCTCATTTAGAGGAATACAATCACCTTTGCGAGGAACATAGATGTCAGACATATTGTATCTATTATCAATACGATGTCCCGGCCGATTCGTGATAACGTGAGTGTCAGAAATGTTCAATTGTTTCACATCGATAGGTTCTCCCATAACTTCGGTATTATTACAATACACCACTCCGTTTTTAATGGATACGATGTCTCCTGCACAAGCCACGCATCGCTTGATGTAAACATTAGCCTCATCAACTACGTAGTCTGAACCGAAGGACCCATACGGGAAATAAAAAACAATCACTTTTGACAATAATACCTCGTTAGATCGAAACGAGCGAATCTTAATAATGTCTCCTGAAACCAAAGTGGGTTCCATTGAGTTGTCTTCGACACGAATGAAAGAAGTGTTACAGGCACACAGGATCAGTAAAGAGACGCATACCAAAATACTAGAAAAGTGTCTGCCAAGGGTCATAACGTACAATTTTTTGGTTTACAATCAAATATGCTCCTTTGGGCGGACTATAATCATAAATACCGTATTTAATACTGATATTCAAACTAGACAAAACAGAATCAACCCGATTAGAATCAAAAGACTTTTCGAAGTAATAATCAAATAAATCTCTTGACCCCGATTCCAAAAAAATAGTTACCGAACTACTACCCTGATGCAAAGACTCTTCATAATCTTTAATGAAAGACATGAGATTGGAAAGACAGGTTGAACAATTGCCATCAGAGATAAATAGCATTTGAATTGAAGAATCGCGAGGGAAAAAGAGAGGAAGAAAAAAAGACGTATCAACTCTGGGCAACGTTTCTAAATCTATGCAATCAATATCATAAATAAACGAAAAAACATCAACCTTAGAGGATTTTACTTTTTGTCTATTATTCACATGGAGACACGCTGATAGGCATATCAAATAAAAACAAATTAACGTGGCTCCCAAAAGAGTCCTAATACTTTTCGATAAGGTCATTTCCTAACACTCTTTTTACATAACCAGGCGGAGGGGAGATTATAATGCCAGTACCATTATTGTAATAAGACTGATATAAAACATAGTTGGCAATAATTAACGATTTTGCTTTCAAATACTCGTCTCGTTTAATCTTTTGATACTGATAATGTGGAAATAAAATGCTCCCTTTCTCTTTGTTTGTGATTCTCAAAACTTCAAAACTATATTGGTTATCAATATCTGAAACACGTACTATCAGCCCCGGTAAACCATAAAACTTCCAGGGGCCATATGGTGCGGGAATATCCGGCGTAAACCATGCCTCATACTCTCTTCCCCTAAAAACACACACTGCCTTTTGTACAAAAAAACCATTCCAGACATCAGTGTCATCTTGAATAACCCAGTTCAATTCCGGCAATGGCTCTTCATAAATAAAATCTGAAGCGACAACTCGTCCTGTTACGGTTTCGACATTTAAGCTATATCTATGGTATATCGTCTCAAAATAATTAAGAGGAAATACATCGCTAGTAAGAAGCTTAGATGCTAGAATGACCGGTTTCACATTGGGATGATGCCTCCATGTTGAATCCATCCTAAACCTGCTATAAGAACTGAATTTTGTGACACCATCTCCGATTTCCAAAAGCATCATCTCATTCACAAGGGATTTATCCAATGTGTCTAAGACGGATTTCACTTGATACACAACCTTCAAATTAACTTGGGCTATTGAATCAGAAGATGTCAAGCGATCATCTAAAAAGAGTTGCTGACCATATTTCGTATTAAACATTGTGGTCTGTCCAAACGAAATCGGCGCGAATGCGCAAACGCTTATCAGCAACAACAAAGTACGCCTTTGGAAATCGGAGAATAGTATCATGTCACCTTAAAGGTTTGGATCGTTAGGGATTGGATAGGTAATCGCTTTATTACCAGTACATAACACTTCTGAACCAGAAGGACTGATAAACTTACATGATCCATGATCCCCAACACATTCAAGATAATAGTTGTATTCATTATCAATAAACTGACAAGACGCTTTTGCAACAACCATTTGCTTAGGTTTGTTTACAAAGGAGAGAAACAGCAATAGACATGCTACTGCGACGAGAGAGGTGATAATTGTTTTGGTTTTCACAAATAGAGAGAAAAAAGGTTTGTGTTAATCTTCACAAATTTAACCTGAATTATTCATAAAGAAAGTAAAGGAATCCTCATAATTATTTGGAAATCAGAGGATTAAGTGTTATTTTTGTAATGCAAAAACAAAATAAACTTTTCCTTTACTTCATGAGCAAAATTACTTCATCTTACGCAGATTACCAAACTTTTCCGACACTGTTTGAACTTGAGCCTGCTCGCCGCTTCCGCCTGTGGTACTGTCCGGCATACGCCATCCGTGACGGACAGTACCCGGGTGGAGGTTCGGGTGGAGCGGGAGTTCATCCGCGATACGGCCTACATCGAGCTGCCGGTAATAATTGAAAAGAGGGCCACTTTGGACACCGCCTCCACCTTGGAGAACAAATACGCCAAATCCGACTTCCGTATCCGGCGGTGTTCTGCATCATTCCCTGCAGACAAAGCCCGTCAGGGAGCCTGTAATCGTCCAGAATGAGATTGTTTACCGCGACTCGCTGGTGTACCGGGACCGGGTGGTCAGGGAAGACGTTTACATCGAGAAGGAACTCACCTGGTGGCAGCGATTCCGCCTGAAGCTTGGTTCCGTCTCCCTTATCCTGATAGTCATTGCAATACTATACCTATTCCTTCATTTCTTTCACAACAACCTAAACTCTAAAGCCTTATGAAGTACTTTTACGTCAACACGGCCACCGGCGAGAAGTCGGGCGAGATGCTGGGCGTTGCCACTCTCTCTTCCTCAAACGGGGACAGTGATTAGGCAGTAGGTCGAGAGACCGGTAATTTCTGAATGCCCTCCGTAGAGAAACCGACGCAGCGAGCGAGAGCAGAGCAAGTTTACTTGCTCTGCCGAGCCGCAAGGAGGAAAAGCCCGACAGGGCTTAATCTGCGGAGGGCTTATTGCGTATGTTGATTGCAATCATACATAAGATATGGCCAAACGATTTCAGTATCATGCAAATTCACTATCTTTGCACGTTGGAAGGGTGAGACTTGACATAAATTGGCCTTGATAAGCCAGTTTCCGTGCAACAAAGCAACTTTATAAATTTATGCTTGTTATGAGGTTTGTTTTTGATTTTCCGGCAAAAACTGTTGCATATCTGTTGCACGGGAGCCTTTCAGGTTTCAATAATTCGCTGACAATACGAAAGTTATGGCCGAATCCAATTTCATCGATTACGTAAAGATCTTCTGCGCTTCGGGGCGGGGCGGAAACGGCTCGATGCACCTCAGGCGCGAGAAATATATTCCCAAAGGCGGACCGGACGGCGGTGACGGCGGCAGGGGAGGGCACATCATCCTCCGCGGCAACCGTCAGATGTGGACCCTGATACACCTCAAGTACCGCAAGCACATAAAGGCTTCCAACGGTGAGTCGGGCAGCGGAGGGCTGCGCCACGGTGCGAACGGCGATGATATCATACTCGAAGTGCCTCTCGGCACTCTGGCACGCGACGCCGAGACCGGCCAGGTTGTCGCCGAAGTGCTCAATGACGGCGAGGAGAAGATCCTTTGCAAGGGTGGTCGCGGTGGCCTTGGCAACAACTTCTTCAAGACCGCCACTATGCAGACGCCAAGGTTCGCGCAGCCGGGTGAGGACGGGGTGGAAGGATGGTTCATCCTCGAACTGAAGGTTCTTGCCGATGTCGGTCTGGTGGGTTTCCCCAATGCAGGCAAGTCGACACTGCTTTCATCGGTCAGCGCGGCGAAGCCCAAAATCGCCGACTACGCCTTCACGACTCTCGAACCCAACCTCGGGATTGTGCGTTATTTCGACGACAAGTCGTTCGTGATGGCCGACATACCGGGCATCATCGAAGGCGCCCACGAAGGCAAGGGGATGGGCCTGCGTTTCCTGAGGCACATAGAACGGAATTCAGTGCTGCTTTTTCTTGTCCCCGCCGACAGCGCGGACATACTTGGCGAGTATCATATCCTGCTTGACGAACTTCGTGAATATAATCCGGAACTGATTGACAAACAGCGTGTTCTGGCCATATCCAAATGCGATCTGGTGGATGATGAACTGCGGTCCGAGATAAGGAGGCACCTGCCCCGCAAGGTGCCCGCCGTCTTCATCAGCGCCCTCACCTCAGAGGGCATTCCGCAACTGAAGGACCTTCTCTGGAAGGAACTCAACGAGCCTCTGTAAGCCACTATGGACAGAATCACGGCATTTGACAGGAATCTGCTCCTTTCCATCAACGGATGGAATTCGCCGGCTGCCGATGCGGTGATGGTCTTCGTCTCCAGGGTGGCCGTATGGCTGCCTCTGTACCTTCTTGTACTATGGCTGATTTTCCGCCGTCTCGGCTGGAGGAGGGCCCTTCTGTCAACAGGGGTTATGATACTGTGCATTGTGGCCACCGACCAGACGGCGAATCTCATCAAGGATACTGTCTGCCGTCTCCGTCCCTGCTGGGATCCCCTCCTCAGGGACGCTGTAAGGCTCATCGTCTCTCCGGGCGGGCAATACGGCTTCCTTTCAGGCCACGCGGCCAACTGCTTCGCATTCGCCGTCCTGTCCTCCCTGCTCCTGAAAAGGAAATGGTATACGCCGGCGATTCTCATCTGGGCGGCTTTGATAGGATACAGCCGCATATATCTCGGGAAGCATTACCCGCTGGACGTGCTGTGCGGCGCTCTTATGGGCGTCATTTTCGCGCTTGCCGCCTATCTGCTCTTCCAGAAACTGTTGAAACTCATAAGGGACCGGGATGCTCTGCATAATTGAAAACAGCACTGATCCCGTGTGGAATCTGGCTGCCGAGGAATATCTGCTCAAATCGTTCCGGGAGGATATTTTCCGCCTGTGGCGCAACGGCCCGTCCGTCATCATAGGCCGTCATCAGAATGCTATGGCCCAGGTCGATGCCGCCTATCTTCAGTCGAGGGGAATACCCGTGGTGCGCAGGCTCACCGGCGGAGGAGCGGTCTACCACGACCTTGGCAATGTCAATTTCACCTTCATAAGCGCCCGCCGCTCCGATGAGGATGCAGGAGCGATGTTCCGACGTTTCACCGCGCCCATAGTCGGAGCCCTGCGCTCCCTGGGCGTGGATGCATCTCTCGAAGGACGGAATGACCTTATGATTGCCGGCCGTAAGTTTGCGGGCAATTCGATGTGCATCGAGGGAAACCGCGTGCTGCAGCACGGATGTATGCTTTTCAATGCATCCCTTGGCGATCTGTCACAGGCCTTGAAGAGCCATCCTGAGAAGTTCGAGGGGAAGTCGGTCGATTCCAACCGCAGCCGCGTGACCAACATCTCGGAGCATCTGCCGTCTCCTATGAGCCCTTCCGGTTTCATCGCTTACCTTAAGGAGAGCATAGCCCCATTGACGTCCGTCTATCAATACAATGATGAAGACCTTGCGGCAATAGATCAACTTGTCCATACGCGCTACTGCCGCGACGAATGGAACTGGGGCGCATCGCCGCGCTACACCTTCCGCAATTCGCGGCGCTTTCCTTCGGGAAGCGTGGAACTGTGCCTGAATGTCGCGAAGGGAGTAATCGACTCGGCTGAGATTATGGGGGACTACTTCTTCACCCTGCCCACAGAGGACTTCTGCAACCTGCTCAAAGGTGTAAGGCACGACCGTACAGCCATTGAGAAAGCGCTTGAGGGTGTGCCGGTGGGTTCATATTTCGCCGGTCTTTCTTCCGACGACATACTGAATCTTTTCTAGAATGATGTCATTTGACGACCACCCGGATGGCCAGAGGCTTGATTTCAGCCTTGAGGGGGGTTATGCCCATATTCTCACCATCCACTTCGCAGGGCATCTCCATTTCCGGATAGATCTCGAACGACTTCACCTCCCAGTGGGAAACTTGTGAAATCCTGTAAATCTTGCCGTCAAAGAGGTGTTTCAGTGAGAAAAGCACTTTGAGGAGCGAAACCTTGCGGATGATGGTCAGGCTTATCAGGCCGTCATCGGGCTTGGCGTCCGGTGTCTGGAGCATTCCTCCTCCGGAGAAGCGCCCTATGCCGAATGCTGTCGAGAATGTGGGCCCCTCGTGGATGAGTTCGCCGTCGGCAAAGATGCGGTAGTTGTTTGTGCGGCTGTTCTTGAAGGCCTTAAGGATGCCTATCACATAAAGCTTTTTGCCGCTTCTTCCCTTTTCCTTGAGCAGGTCGAATTCGCGGCAGACCTGTGCATCGAAGCCGACACCGCCTATGTTGACCATATTCCGTATGAACGGCTGACCGTTCTTTGTGGTCTTGATGACGGCAGAGTCCTGAAGCCTGATATTGCACCCTGCAATCACTTTGGCCACCCCTGCGGGATCGGTGGGCAGGTCGTAGAGCTTCACCCAGTCGTTGCCGGAGCCCAGAGGCACAACTGCCAGCGCCACTTCGCTGCTCGGGACACTGCTCTGGCTGATGATTCCTGTGAGCACTTCGTGGATGGTGCCGTCCCCTCCGACGGCTATGATATGACGGAAACCGTCCTCCACTGCCTTGGACGCAAGTTCAATGGCTTGAAATTTGCGGACTGTGTATATTTCCGTGAAGTCTATTCCTTCGGCCTTGAGCCTTTCGGCATAGACTGGCCATTTAGAGCCGCATCTGCCGCTTCCGGCCTCAGGATTTATTATGGCTGCCCACTTGTGGCTTTGTTGCATAGGTCAGGTTCAGTGGCTTTTGGGTTAAAACGGTGGCAAATATAACCTAATTTGACCTTAGAAAAAAAGAATTTGTTAAATTTGCCATCTATATGATATTTTATAATGGGAAAAACTATAGCAATTGCAAATCAGAAGGGCGGTGTGGGAAAAACCACCACTGCCATCAATCTGGCTGCTTCGCTTGCAGCAATGGAAAAGCAGGTGCTTCTGATAGATGCTGACCCTCAGGCAAATACTACGTCGGGGATGAACTTCGATCCGGGTGCCGGGACAGGAAGGACCATCTACGAAGTGCTGATAGGAAAACACTCCGTTGACGATGTGCTGCTTGAAACTGATATCAGATTCCTGCACGTCCTGCCTTCCCATATCAATCTGGTTGGTGCCGAGATCGAGATGCTTGAGTTCGACAAGCGGGAATCCCGCCTCAAGTCCGTGCTCGAACCAGTGAAGGACCGTTATGACTACATAATCATAGACTGTTCCCCTTCGCTCGGCCTGATCACCGTGAATGCCCTGACGGCGGCTGATTCCGTAATCATCCCCGTACAACCCGAATTCTTCGGCCTCGAAGGTCTCGGCAAACTCCTCAACACGATAAAAGTGGTTCAGAAGAGCCTCAATCCTGACCTGACCATCGAAGGATTCCTCTTCACGCTCTTCGACTCCCGCCTGCGCCTTCACAACCAGGTGGTGGAGGAGGTAAGGGGCCATTTCAAAGAACTTGTGTTCGATACGATCATCAGCCGCAACATACGCTTGAGCGAGGCTCCCTCATACGGCAAGCCGGTGCTTCTGTATGATGCCGGCTCTTCCGGTTCCGCCAACTACCTGAATCTCGCCAAGGAAATCATCAAGAAGAACCAGGACTATGAGCAACGTTAAGAAATCCGCACTGGGAAAGGGCCTCGGAGCGATACTCGGTGATGCGAGCAACCTTGAATTCAGCGGGAAGCCGGCGCCGAAGCCCGAAAGAACGGCTCTGCAGCCTTCCGCTTCGCCCGATGCGGGCGTCCTGACGACTTATGTCCGTCTTGACTGCATCGAACCCAATCCCTATCAGCCCAGGGACACCTTCGACAATGAAGCCCTCGGGGAACTTGCCGCCAGCATAAGGACCATAGGTCTGGTGCAGCCCATTACGGTCCGTCGCGTGGCTCCCGACAAATATCAGATAATCAGCGGTGAACGCCGTTTCAGGGCAGCCCGTCTGGCCGGTCTTGAGTCAATACCCGTATTCATTCACAAGGCCAACGACCAGGGTATGCTTGAAATGGCCATCATCGAGAACATACAGCGCGAGAACCTCGATGCCATAGAAACCGCTCTCAGTTTCCAGCGGCTCATCGACGAATGCAACCTCACCCAGGAACAGATGGCCGACCGTATCGGGAAAAAACGCGCCACGGTCACCAACTTCCTCCGCCTTCTCCGTCTTCCGGTGGAGATACAGTCCGCCGTCAAGCAGGGAACAGTGTCGATGGGGCACGCGAAGGTCCTTCTTTCCGTGGCTGACAGGGATGTGCAGATGAAACTTGCGCTTCAGGTCATCAACAACCATCTCTCGGTGCGCCAGCTGGAGGAGAAGGTCGCAAAACTCGAAAGGCCCGCCGTCGCGCAGCGGCCTTCGGAAAACGCCCTTCCGGAATCCTATTACCGTCTTGCCGACGCGGTGGGCCGGTATTTCAACAATAACGTGACGTTCAGACGCTCTCCCAAGGGGAACGGGACAATATCCATCAGTTTTGACGATGATTCCCAGATAGAACAGTTCCTCAAGGTCCTCGAAAGTCAAAAATAGCGGTGGCTGTGCGTCTGAAATACCTTCTGTCCATTCTGCTTCTGCTAGCCCCGCTGTGCATACGGGCCCAGTTCACGCAACAGGGCTCCAATGTCAGTGTGCCCGGAAGCGGAAACACCGGCAACAGTGTCAATCCGGACAGTGAGGTGGCGGCCGATACGACCAAGCTCTTTTCCATAGGCGGCTATTTCAGAGGCCTTTCACACAAGGATACCCTCACAGCATTCCCGCTGGCCATAGGTTCCGCAATCTGCATCGGCGGTTCGCAGATATACAACCGTCAGTATGCCAAGCTTCCTTTCATTTATGCCGGCATAGGCAGTACGCTCTATTTCGGAATAGATTACACCAAACGGTGGAAGGAGACGGGAGACCCTCTCTACAGGAAAGCCGGGACGGCCTTTCTGATAGGGGCAGGCGCCCTCTACTGGGGTACGCTGCTTGACGGGATGATCAACCTCGCGTCAGACGCGTTTCCTGATTCCGAGAAGGCGACTATGTATTCCATACTTCTGCCCGGGCTCGGTCAGGCATATAACGGCGACTATTGGAAAATCCCGATTTGGTATGGCGCACTGGCTTTCGGAGGCTATTACTGGCACTACACGGACAACCAGTACAAGCGCTTCAAATATGTCTACAAACTGGCAAAGGACCCCAACGGCGGATATGTCGGCCACATTACGGCCGATCAGGCCGTATATTACCGTGACAAGTACCGCCGTTACCGCGACTATTCCATCGTGGCGACAATAGCCATCTATGCCCTTCAGGCCATAGATGCCAACATATTTGCGTTTATGCGCGATTTTGAGACCAATGACGACCTCTCGTTCAGGGTGGAACCCGCTTTGATAGAGGATATCCGTCCATATCAGACAGATTATGCCGTCAACAGTCCCGCAGTCGGATTCCAGATGAAAATAAATTTCTAAGAGGCCGTCAGGCCGTTGGAAAAGTCCCTTCCCCGGGGAAGGGATTCAGGGATGGGGACAAAATAACGGGAAAGTGCGGTGGGGGAAAGTTTCGCAAGCTCTCACTTCACTTTGATTATCAACGATATAAGTACTTGCGAAACTTGAGTAAATTATGAGAAGATATCTGCCTATTGTTCTTTCAGCAATTTTATTCCTCCTTCCAAACGTCTCTCAAGCGCAGAAACTGTTCAAGTCAAGGACTCAGCTGCAGAGGCAGATCGATTCCCTCAGGGAGGCGCTCGAATCGATGAGCAATGAATACAACGCCCTGGTGGAAGCGGCGCAGGAGGCGGATTCGATTGGCGAAGAGGACGTTGATGACGATTTTTATTCTTCCGACAACGGATTTATGACTATGCCCGAACAGCAGGGGGACATAGATTCGCTTCTGACAATATGGTATCTCCAGCGCAGCGCTTCGATATCGGACTATGAATTCGTGGCCCTGGACAGCACCATACTGGTCTCCAACGTGCCCGATGCCGTGTATTTCGAAAGGCTGAAGGCCATCAACTCCTTCATACCCCTTCCTTACAATGACGTGATCCGCAACTATATCATCCTGTACACTGAGAAGAAGCGCGCTCTCACATCCAACATAATAGGTCTCGCCTCGTACTGGATGCCCCAGCTGGAGGCTGTCTTCGACCGCTACGGCCTGCCTCAGGAGCTGAAGGCAGTGGCCGTGATAGAGTCCGCCCTCAAGCCCACGGCCGTATCGAGAGCAGGCGCAAAGGGAATGTGGCAGTTTATGTACACCGCCGCGAGACAGTACAAACTGAACATAACCTCATATGTCGATGAGCGCCTAGACCCTCTCAAGGCCGCAGATGCGGCCGCCCGTTATCTGAAGGACTCATACAGCGTGTTCGGCGACTGGCTCCTGGCCATCGCCTCCTACAACTGCGGATCCGGCAATGTGAACAAGGCCATCAGAAAGGCCGGAGGAAGCAGGGATTTCTGGGAGATTTATCCCTATCTTCCCAGGGAAACCAGGGGCTATGTACCCGCGTTCGTCGCAGCGCTTTACACCTTGAAATACTATCCCGAACACAATATCATCCCCAACGTGGCGAATATGCCCGCAAGCCTCGACACGTTCCAGATTTCCCGTATGACCCATTTCGAGCAGATTGCCCACTACACCGGCGTATCAGTTCAGGAGCTCAGAGATTATAACCCTCAGTATCTCCACGATATAATCCCAGGAAGTTTGACTGATACTTATGTGCTGAACCTTCCTTTCCAGTACACCAATGCCTATGTGGACTGGTGCGACAGCATACCCTGCTACAACGACACCGTCTATTTCTCTCCCGCCAGGATGACGACGATAAAACAGAAGGCCGCATCATCTGCTTCGTCCGGCAAGACCTATCACAAGGTCAAGAGCGGGGAGACCCTCAGCAGGATTGCCGCCAAGTATCACACCTCCGTGGCGAAGATCAAGAAATGGAACAATCTCAAATCTGACAGAATCACAGTCGGACAGCGCCTCATAATCTACAGGTAGTCAGAAACTGAATGTAGTCTGGGCGGATATGCCCGAATCACATAGCCTGAGGTCAGCCCTCAGGCTTTTTCCGTTACTGTAGGTGACCATAAGGTAGGCGTTCCATCCGCGCCCGTAGTATGCTTTCGATGCGAATGTGCCGGGAAGGTTCTGTTCGTAGAGATATATCCTTGAATCCCAGCCGTCTGTGGAATGAAAGGTGACCCTGGCCGATATCTGCAGATGCTTGAGCCCCAGCGATGCCTGCTGGTAAACCGCGTACCCGGCAGTTCCGTCCGGCGCCAGGACACCCGATGCGCGGGAGCTCAGGGTCAGGAGTCTGCAAAGATGCCAGCTGACGGTGGCGTATGCAGTGGCTTTCAGGGCGTTGAGGTTGCTCTGCCAGTCGGCTGCGGCTTTGATTGTGATGCCGACCGCCCCTCCCTCGCGGGACAGCAATGCTGAGCCCTTTATTCTGCCCGAAGGGTTGGGAATCCTGTACCGGGCGTGCGGATGGTATGCCGCGTCGGCCTGAAAGGTCAGGCTCCATCCTGCCGATGGCATAAGGGCTGCCGAGATTGTGGCCCCGAACTGGTTGCTGCAGGATGAGAGTGTGCTGTACGCCCCTGCGTGGGTGGCTGTATAGCCGGGGGAGTAGGCTCGCAGCAGAAGGCCCAGTTCGGTGCCGTAAGACGGACTCCACACCGCTCCGGCAAGGGCTGCCGGAGACAGTCCGGGATCCACGGCAAATTCCCCGAACAGCCTGAAATCGCCGATGACGGACAGAAAGTCGCAGCCCGCATTGCCCCATATCCCGTCATACATCTGCAAAATGTTGTACTCCTGCGCCTTCCGGCCGTTGTGCCGGTTGTATCCATACGCTATGGCGGTCAGCCCTATCCTTGTCCCGTCCCCGCACCAGAATGCGTTGAATCCTCCGGCAAACTCATACATAGTCCTCCTTGCTGCAATCAGGGTTGGGGTGTCGTGATATCCGGAGGTGGAAATCGAGGTGTATCTGCCATCCTTGACCCTGGCGTCAACGGTGTTGGCGGATGCGAAAACAGAAAACGTGAACTGTTCCCTCCTGCCCGCGGATAAACTTGCCCCGATGCCGCGGAAGAAATTGTATTCGTCCGTGGACGAATAACGGGAAAACGAATTGGCGTTTCTGCACAGAGATGACGGAGCGGCGGCAAACGATCCCTGGAAACTCTTGCTGACAACAAGCCCCTGGCCGAACCTGGCTCTGAAGTCACCTGCAAACACGCTGAGCCTGTCGCCCCACCAGCATATCCCGCCTGAAAGGAAATCCGGCCGCCATCCGTCTGCAAGAGGCTCTCCGGCATCCTGTTCTGCAGTCAGCCCCCATTCCCAGGATTCGCCGGCAGATCCTTTGTAACGCAGCAGGGCGGAAGGGGATGAGTCCTGTAGCTTGAAAACGGATCTGAGCCTTATCTCGGATTCAACCCTCATCGTGGAGTCCCTTGCCTGACCTGCGGCATAATCCGTTGAGAAATCAATGAACGGTGATATCCTGGAGACGGTGCCGGCATCGAATCCGTCAAGCATCGCCAGCTCCGCCGCTGACAGAATATCGCCCGTGACGGAGCGGTATTCAATCACCGATGCCGCCTGAAAGGGGCTGAACAGCCCTGTGGAAATGAGTTTCCTTCTTGACATACAGTTGATTTTCAAAGGGTTCGAAATCCAGTAGCTGTATTGCTCCAGTTTCACCCCGGCCTCCGGATCTCCGCCTTCCTGGGCCATCTGTTCAATCCCGTCGAGGATTGCCGCCGGCAAATTCTGGCAATGACAGCTCCGAAAGTTGATAAAAAAGAAAACAGCCGCTTCTGCGGCCGTAACGAGGAGCCGGGCTCCGAAATTCTCACGCCACATATCTTCTTCACATAAAAGATTACAATTCAAAAATAAACGTTATTTTTGTATTTTCAAAGAGTAATATGGACAGACTGAAGATCCACGACAAATACTTCGTTCCTTATATCAGCCACGCTGATATTTCCGCAGCGATTGACAAGCTGGCGGCCCGTATGAACAATGATTTCCGCAACAGCGACAGGGCTCCCGTGTTCCTGTGCATACTCAACGGGTCGATTGTCTTCACAGGTGAACTGATGCAGCGCCTCGACTTCCCTCTTGAACTGTCCAGCGTAAGGGTGAGTTCCTACAGCGGGGTAACCAGCACCGGCGTCTTGAATACCGTCGTGGGATTGAATTCCAATATGGAGGGGAGAACAGTGGTCATCGTGGAGGATATAGTGGATACAGGGAAGACCATACGCTTCCTTCACGACCACGTGCTGGAACGGGGCGCCGCTGAAGTGCGCGTGTGCACCCTGCTGTGCAAGAGGGATGTCTATGACGGAGACGTGCCGCTCGATTATGTTGCAATCGACGTTGAAAACAAGTTTCTCGTAGGCTTCGGACTGGACTATGACCAGTTCGGGCGGAATACGGAGGATATTTATATTCTGGAAGATAACCAGTGAATCACAATGAAATACTACATTCTTTTCGGCCCTCCCGGTGCGGGCAAAGGCACCCAGGCTTCATCTCTTGTTGAACGTTACAACCTCAGGCACATTTCCACAGGCGACCTTCTGCGCAGGGAGATGGCGGCCGGGACAGCCCTCGGCATCCAGGCAAAAGGCCTCATCGAGGCAGGCTGCCTCGTGCCGGACGAAGTGGTGGAGGGTATGATAGAGAGCGAGTTCGAACGCGCAGGAGATGTCGCAGGCTTTCTCCTCGACGGCTTCCCCCGCACTCTGGAACAGGCCTCTGCGCTTGACAGGATACTTTCCAAAAAAGGGGAATCAGTGACGTCCGTCATTTCCATTATGATTCCCGATGCAATGATAATCGACCGTATCACCGGACGCGCCGCCGTCGAGGGCCGCAGGGATGATGCCGACGTCGAGGTCATAAAGACCCGCATCGCCACCTACCACAACCAGACCGAACCGCTTGTCGACTGGTACAGGAAGGCCGGCAAATATGTCGAGATAGACGGTACTCCTTCAATTCCCGAGGTGACCGCGAGCATATTCAAAGCGATTGACAACAACTGAGAATCTGGCAATATGAATGATATCACCCTTTCCGGCCTGCTGAACCTTTTCGCCCTGTTCGGCGCTCAGTCCAAACTTCCCAAGGAGGAGGCAATGGCCAAGGTTACCGAATATCTCAACAGGTTCTATGGCGTCCGAAACGTCTCATCATATCTCAACCTCTACACTGATCTCCGCGATTTCTACGACGATGATCCGGAAATCGACTTCGAAATGATGGTCGACGGTGTGTGCGGGAAGCTCAGGAGCCAGGTGCGCGCGGATGAGAAGATGCCTACCCTGATGAGGCTTATGGAGTTCTGCAGCACTATGGGAGCAGATTCGTCGAATCCTCTTTTCTCAAGGGTTTCGCAGCAGTTCGAGATCTCCGACGATGTTTTTACGGAATTGCTCAACTTCCTTTCCGCAAAGGAGTCGGAAAAGGTCCTTGTCATCGATCTGCCTGAAGACTACGGCAAGCTCAAGACCCTGTATCTCGAAAAGAACGGCAAGCTGTACTTCTCCTATTCAGGCAGCCGCAGCCTCTGGTACAATGACGTGGCGGTGCTTCCGGACGTGTTCCAGGTATGGGAACAGAGCGGTATCATCAAGAGCAACCATTTCCCTCCATTCTATTTCTCTTCCATCATCGCGCGCTATTCCCACTGGACACAGGAGAAGAGCGTAGAGCTGTGCGGCCGGGACATCAACTTCCGCTTCGAACAGGGCGGGGACAATGGTATGCACAATCTCAGTTTCACGCTCCGCAGCGGTGAACTCGTCGCTATTATGGGCGGCAGCGGAGTCGGCAAGTCAACTCTGCTCTCCCTGCTGAACGGAAACCTTCTGCCGCAGAGCGGAAGCATAACCATAAACGGTCACGACATAAAGGAGCCCGAGGCAAAGAAGATGATAGGCTTTGTGCCCCAGGACGACCTTCTGATAGAGGAGCTCACAGTCTACCAGAACCTCTGGTACACTGCAAGGTTCTGCTTCGCCTCGATGCCCGACAATGAGCTGGACGAAAGGGTTATGGATGTCCTCACTCAGCTGGGACTTGACCAGGCGCGCGACCTCAAGGTCGGTTCACCGGTCAACAAATACATCTCCGGCGGCCAGCGCAAGCGCCTTAACATAGCCTTGGAACTCATACGTGAGCCTGCCATCCTTTTCCTTGACGAGCCCACCTCCGGACTTTCATCCACCGACACCGAGAAGGTGATCAACCTCCTGAAGGAACAGACCAACAAGGGCCGTCTTATAGTGGTAAACATTCACCAGCCTTCTTCCGATGTCTACAAGCTGTTCGACCGCCTGTGGCTTCTTGACAAAGGCGGATATCCCGTGTATGACGGCAACCCCATCGAAGCGGTCAGCTACTTCAAGCGGGCTGCCGACTATGCCGATTTCAGTTCGTCGACCTGCCCCACCTGCGGCAACGTCAATCCGGAAATCGTGCTGAACATCATCGACGAGAAGAAAATCGACAGCAACGGCCTTCTGTCCGACGAGAGGAAGTTCACGCCGAAGCAGTGGCACGAAATGTATCTCCAGAACCGTCCTGAGATGCCTCAGGTGGAAAAGACGGACATCCCTCCATCAGACCAGAAGCGTCCCGGCGTGTTCAAGCAGTTCCTGATATTCTTCCGCAGGAATGTCAGTACGAAACTCACCAACCTGCAGTATATATTCGTGACTCTGCTCGAGGCTCCCGTGCTCGCGGCCATCTGCGCATTCCTTACGAAATATACTCCCGACAGCGGCATATATTCCATTATGGATAACAAGAACCTGCCGTCCTACCTCTTTATGGCCATAATCGTTGCCATATTCCTCGGTATGAGCGGCAGTGCAGAAGAGATAATCCGCGACCGTGCGCTGCTCAAGAGGGAGAAGTTCCTGAGCCTTTCCTACAAGAGCTACATAGCGTCAAAGATTGTATATATGGCGGTTGTCTGCCTTGTCCAGACCCTTCTTTTCATCATGGTGGGCAACAGCATCGTCGGCATAGGCGGTATGTTCTGGATATGGTGGCTGATACTGTTCGCATCGGCTTTCCTCTCCGCGCTGATAGGGCTGATGCTCTCCCAGAATATGAACTCCGTCGTGGCGATTTACATATCCATCCCTCTGCTGCTCATTCCCCAGATATTGCTCTGCGGCCTTGTGGTGAGTTTCGAGGACCTCAATTCGAAGAGCGAGACCGGAAACGTCCCTGTCATAGGCGACATAATACCGTCACGATGGTCATACGAGGCTCTCGCCGTGGCATCATATTCAATGAATCCCTACGAGGCTCCCTTCTATCGGCAGGACCGTCAGCGCTATGAGGCTTTGTATTACGACCAGTCATTTGCATACGAACTGGAGTCGAGAGTGGAGAATATCCGCAGCGAGCAGGAGCAGGGCAGGGAGGTCAACCCCCAACACAGGGCTGTGCTTGAGTCGGAACTTCCCCGACTGTCCCAAGTCACCGGTATCGGGGAGTATTCGGGAGACTGGTCGTACGATTCCCTGATAGAGTATATCTCCTCGGCCCGCAAGGTGCTCTCGAAGAGATGCAACAAGACCACGCTTGCTCTTGACAAGGAGATCAACGCATTCATCAACGAACACGGCAAGGATGAACTTGTAAGCCGCAAACAGGCGAACTACAACCTCCAGCTTGAGAATCTGGTGCTCAACCGCAACACAGACCACATCTATTCCGTGGTCGGAAGCCACATCGTGCCCCGCAGCGGGTACATATTCCTGACCCCTCGCAGCCATAACGGACGGGCCCCCTTCTACAGTGGAGTCAAGGTTGTGGGCAGCAGGGAGATAGACACGGTCTGGTTCAATCTGGGAGTCCTCCTCGTGATGTGCCTGCTGGCCGGAATCTGTCTTTTCCTTGATTTTCCCGGAAAATTCATTAGAAAAGAGCATAATTGATAATTTTTAATATATTTGCAAACTGTTTCAGGACAAATCGTTAACTAAAAACTCATATGAAGAAACTCACACTTATTCTCCTTGCGGGACTGATGGCAGTAGCTCTCCCTTCCTGCAAAAACCAGGGAAAGAAGGCTGCCGATCAGGCAGCGCCTGCCGTAGAACAGACGGAAGAGGAAGAGGATATGGCAATACGCGCTCTCAAGGCCGATGCCGCAAACTTCCTCGAATCAGCTAAAAAAGTAAAGCAGATCCCTTTCCTGACTGCAAAGAATGACGGATCCCTCTCGCTTACCGACAAGGAACTGATGGTTAAGCCCGACTACCTTCTCGATCCCGCCATCGCCAACAATCTTGTGACCCTCAACCAGAAATATGCTGTCACCAGCATGCTTTTCGTTGACCAGAAAATTGCTGAAATATACGATATGCCCACCGCTGACTTCAGCGCCGCAGCCGTAAAGCTCCTCACCGAAATCAACGACCCCGCATACACGGAATTCTTCAGCATCGCACCCGTTGACCTCGAGTCAAATGTCGAGGCTTTCGAGATTTTCGTAAAACAGGAATATGACGAAGGACGTGAGACCTTCTTCTGGCAGGCTTTCGCAGCAAGTATGGTTGAACAGGTTTACGTCGTAACCCGTGACATAGACAAGTTTATGCCTATGTTCACTGACGAGATCGCAACTGACGTGACCTTCAACTTCCTCTGCCTTCACGACAATCTCGCGAAGATGGTTGAACCCTACCCTGAAATGGCTTCCCTCAACGCAGTTCTCGATCCTCTCTACGTGATCGACGCAATTTCCGTTGATCAGCTCAGGGACCAGCTTCTCCAGGTCAAGAGCGACATCGAGAGCGCACGCGCATACTTCCTCAAGTAATCAGGAAGGATCGACGTCCACGGACACCTGTGGAACCGTATTGAAGCCTTCGGCAGCAATGTCGAGGGCTTCTGTAATTTTTGCCTTGACCGTCGAAAGATTGCTGTCGCGGCGCAGCTTGACCCATATCTGTGATATGTAACGGTTGTTGATCCTGTCAACAGCAGGCGTCGCAGGGCCGAGAACCTCCATTACGCCGCAGCGCCCGAGCAGGCGGGCCAGATTGCCACAGTATCTTGAAAGCCTCCCTTCATACGAGTCCTTGACGGTGATCTGCACCATCCTTACAAAAGGAGGGTAGGCGTACTTCCTGCGTTCATCCATCTGGATGTCCGATATCGGCATTCGGCCCTCACCGGCGCGGAACTCTTCGAACACCGGGTGGTCCGGCTGCATCGTCTGTATGAGCATTCTGCCCTGCACGCCGCGCCTTCCGGCCCTTCCGCACAGTTGCTTAAGCAGTTGGACGGCTCTTTCATCGGCCCTGAAATCCTGGTGGGCAAGCAGGGAATCCGCGCCAAGAGCCACTACCAGATTGAGGTTTTCGAAGTCGAAGCCCTTGCTTATCATCTGCGTTCCGACGAGAATGTCGGTCTTGCCGGAGGCAAAGGCCTTGAGAATGGCTTCCTCACGGGCCCTGCTTGAAATCGAGTCGGCATCGAAGCGTTCAATCACGGCATCGGGGAACAATTCGTGGAGTTCCTCCTCGATCCTTTCGGTTCCTGCGCCCCTGGGGGAGAGCGATGCATTGCCGCATACCCCACACCTGTTGTCGAACACTCTGCCGTAGCCGCAATAGTGGCACGAAAGAGAATTGCTGAACTTGTGGTATGTGAGGCTGACATTGCAGTGCGGACACTTGGGTACATCACCGCACGAGCCGCACTGGACAACGGGGGAATAAGCCCTGCGCGACCTGAATACCATCACCTGGGCGTGATTCTCGAGACATTTCGATATGGCGTTGACACTGCGCTGCGTGAACGAACCGCGCATATTGGACAGCCTTCGGGCCATACGCTCGTCGACTATCTCCACGTCGGGGGCGATCGACCTGTGGAACTGCTGTTTCAGCTCCACCAGACGGTAGCGGCCGATCTTGACGTTGTAGAGCGATTCAAGAGAGGGCGTGGCACTTCCAAGGACAGTTGCGGAACCCTTCATCCTTGCGAGCATCAATGCGGCATCCCTGCCGTTGTAGCGGGGTGCGGGGTCGTCCTGCTTGTAGGAAGGGTCGTGCTCCTCGTCGATTATGATCAGAGAAAGCTTCCTGAATGGCAGGAATATGGCGGAGCGTGTGCCCAGCACTATGAAAGGCTTGCCTGAACGGTCCTTCAGGTCCTCGAAAAGCTTCCTTTTCTGCACAGCGGTGGTCTTGGAGTGATATACCCTGAGCGATTCGCCGAATACGGCCGCCAGCCTCTCACTCAGCTGCCGTGACACTGCAATCTCAGGAACCAGGTAGAGTACGCAGCCGCCATTTCGCAGCGCTTCCCTCGCAAGAGTCATATAGATTTCGGTCTTGCCGCTCCCGGTAACACCTTTGAGCAGCACCGGAAGACCAGTCCCGAATCCGTCCCTTATGCTGTCCGCCGCGGCCTTCTGCGCTTCCGACAGGTCGGGCGCGTCCATTCCGGAACTTGCCCTTCCGCCGGAACCTGCCTTGCCGCTGCGTTCCACCTGCTTGCGGAACTCGTGAGGGTAGGCGCAGCGGAAAACCTCACCGCAGGTGCACATATAGTAGTCGGCCAGAGCTTTCCAGAACTTGATTTCACCGGCTGTGACCATCGGTGTGTCCTTGATGGCGGTTATGTCCTTGACACGCTGCGGCTCTATGTCCCTGAGTTCGTAGAACACCTCTTCCACGACGCCCAGCAGGCTTCTTCCCCTCAGTGTCACGCTGACCCAGCTGCCTGCGAATATGCCGTCGGCAAACGCCTCGGGCACTCCGTAGGTGACGCTTCCCTTCCATTTGATTGGAAGTATTACGTTGACATACATTTTCTGTACACTCATACCGAAATGTGAAGATAGTCACTTATTTTCATTATAATGAAAAATCACTTATTTTTGTGAGGATTTATCCGAGCATTTATGCCCACTCCTGTCAGACATACCAAGAACACACGCGAACTGCTGCGGGCGCACGACCTCAAGGCCACGCCGCAGCGTGTGCTTATCTACGACAAGATGTGCGAAATGGTCCACGCCTGTGCGGACAGCATCTTTCGCGAGGTGTGCGACGGCCCTCTGCCGCTGTCGGTGGCGACGGTGTACAATGTACTCGAGACCTTTGAGGAGAAGGGACTTGTAAAACGCAGGCCTACATCTTCCAAGAAGGTGTTCTACGACATCAACACCTTCCCCCACTGCCATCTCTACAGCAGGGATGAGGAAGTCCTGACCGACCTTTTCGACTACGAACTGCAGTCTGTGGTCACCGACTACCTGAAGACCCGCAAGCTGAAGAATTTCACCTGGACTGACGTGGATATCCAGATAAACGGAAATTCAAGGAAAAACAACAGAAAAATCATAAAGAAATGAAAAGAACATTGCTTTTGGCTGTCTGCGCTTTCATAATGGCGGCAGTCTCATCCTGCAATTCCGCACCGGCTGATGTCGAAGGGGTGAAGGTTATCGCCAATCGCGGATACTGGAAGGCTGAAGGGGCTGCCCAGAACACCTTGGCCTCGCTCGTCAAGGCTCAGGAAGTGGGCGTTTACGGCTCTGAACTTGATGTGAATATGACAAAGGACGGCGTTCTTGTGGTTTGCCACGGGCCCCGTCTCGGGGATTTCAAGAAAGTCCAGGATATGACTTTTGATGAGACTCAGACCTATACACTCGAGAACGGTGAGAAGGTGCCCACCCTGGACCAGTGCCTCAGGCAGGCAAAAAAGAAGAAGAGCATGAGGATAGTCATCCAACTGAAGGAACACGCTTCTGCCGCATATGAAACTGCGGCTGCGGAAAGGATTGCCGCCGCCGTAAGGAAGGCCCGCTTTCAGAAGAATTGCATATTCATCTCCTCCAGTTTCCACGCCTGTCAGGAATTCGTCCGTCTTATGCCTGAAAACGATGTGCAGTTCCTGGGAGGCAAGATGACCCCCAGGGAAGTGCTGGACGGTGGAGTGCCCTCGATAGACTACCACTACAGCCAGTTTATGCTTCATCCCGAATGGGTGAAGCAGGCTCACGAGCTGGGAATGAATGTCAACACCTGGACTGTCGACGATCCCAAATCGATTGAGATGGTAATCGGCTACGGCGTCGATTTTGTCACCACCGACATACCTGAAATAGCGCTTGGTATCACAGGTAACGCCATAAAGGACTAAAAACGCCGTAATTATGCTGCAAATTAACTTTCTGGAAATAGTCAGCGCGTTCATCATACTGTTCGCAATCATCGATGTCACGGGCTCGATTCCCATCTTTCTGTCTCTCCGTGACCAGGGCAAGCCCATCAGGCCCGTTCAGTCCTGCGTAGTCTCATTGATCATCTTCCTGGCGTTCTTCTATGTGGGTGACGCCCTGCTTCGAATGTTCAGTGTCGATACTGCCTCCTTTGCGGTGGCAGGTTCGTTCGTCCTGTTCATCCTCGCCCTGGAGATGGTCGTCGGTGTGGAGATAATGAAAACCGAGGCGGGCGGTTCCGGAGCATCCGTGGTGCCGATTGCCTTCCCTCTTGTGGCCGGCCCCGGCGCTCTGACAACCCTTCTCGCCCTCCGTGCGGAATATGCCAACATCAACATAATGATAGCCATACTGATGAATATGGTGATAGTGTTCATAGTGTTGAAGTTCCTTGACAAGCTTTCCAACCTGCTGGGCCATACGGTGATAGTGATCCTTCGCAAGTTCTTCGGCGTCCTGCTTCTGGCCATCGCCGTGAAGATGTTCGCATCCAATCTTGCGATAGTCATCCATAGTCTGTAATGAGAAAAATTTTGCAGGAATAAAAAAAGTTTCTACATTTGCAGTCCCAAAAGAATGGTGCCATAGCTCAGTTGGTAGAGCAAAGGACTGAAAATCCTTGTGTCCCTGGTTCAATTCCCGGTGGCACCACCTTGAATGCCTCTCAGATTCGCTGAGGGGCATTTTTCGTGTTTTTGCTTTTTTCGCTATATTTGCAGAGGCTTCATCATTATGTTCATAGGAATAGCAGGAAACATAGGCGCCGGAAAGACCACACTCACCCGTATGCTCGCCGGGCATTATGGATGGACTCCCAAGTACGAGTCCGTCGCCTTCAACCCATATCTGGAGGACTATTACAGGGACATAAGCCGCTGGGCCTACAATCTGGAGACCTATTTCCTTGCGCAGAGGTTCCGCGACCTGGTGGAGATATCCCGTTCGGATGAGGTCATCGTGCAGGATAGGACCCTTATGGAGGGTGTCAACGTATTTGTGGCCAACAATGTCAATATGGGTAACCTGTCGCAGCGTGACTATGACACCTACCTTCAGCTGTACAACCTGATGATGGGTATGGTGCGGGAGCCCGACCTGCTTATCTATCTCCGTTGCACGACCGGCGCTCTGGCAGGCAGGATACGCAAGCGCGGCCGCGAATACGAACAGGGCCTGAGCCTTGAATATCTCGGCAATCTGAACGACTTGTACGAGAAGTGGATATCTTCCTGCAAGTGCCGCGTCATCACATTCGATGCCGACATCCTTGATTTCGAAAACCGGCCCGAGGACTTTTCTGTCATAATCGACAGGATTGACGCCGAACTGTTCGGCCTTTTCTGAGAATACCGTTATGGAGTTGCTGAAGGAGATCAACGCTGTCATATGGAGTCCTGCACTCGAGGTCCTGCTGGTACTGGCTGGACTCTACTTCTCCATAGGGACCCGTTTCGTACAGTTCCGCAGGCTTCGCACCATGCTCCGCATTCTCAGGCCGTCGCGGACAGGCAAGGACGGAATAAGTTCGTTTCAGGCCTTCTGCCTTTCCCTTTCCGGCCGTGTGGGGACCGGCAATATCGTCGGCGTGGCCACGGCCATTGCCATCGGAGGCCCAGGAGCTGTGTTCTGGATGTGGGTAGTGGCGATTTTGGGCGCTTCCACGGCATTCGTGGAGGCTACTCTTGCGCAGCTCTACAAGTTCAAGCACGACGGAATCTGGCGGGGCGGTCCTTTCTCCTATATCAGCGAAGGCCTGGGCTGCAAGCCTCTCGCCTTCCTTTTTGCCGGTGTGGTGGTCTTCGGCAGCGGGCTTTTCTGCACCACGGTACAGGCAAACGGTATGGCATCCGCTTTTTCCTATTCGTTCGGAGCCGGCCAGCTTTGGAGTGGAATAGTGATGGCCGCGCTTGTGGCCCTGGTAGTCGTCGGCGGCGCGAGGCGCATTGCAGCCTTCGCCGGACTGGTCACGCCGTTCATGGCCATCGGCTATGTGGCAATCACCCTGGTGGTGCTGGTCTGCAACTGGAGGGGCATTCCTTCCGCTCTGGCGAGCATTGTGACAAACG
The DNA here is from genome assembly GCA_045600965.1 of Bacteroidales bacterium. GTDB lineage: Bacteria > Bacteroidota > Bacteroidia > Bacteroidales > UBA932 > RGIG6374. Next base: position 27,714 of record JAZRYW010000001.1, read on the forward strand.
CCTTCGGAATCAACCCGATATGCGGCGGCGTTCTCGGCTCCACAATCTTGATGGGAGTCAAGCGGGGCCTGTTCTCCAACGAGGCCGGTATGGGTACGGTGGCGATCCCGTCCGCATCCGCTGAGGTCAACCATCCCGCGGAACAGGGGCTGGCGCAGTCATTCTCCGTATATGTCGACACTCTTCTGGTCTGCACGGCCACTGCGCTTATGCTGCTCACCACAGGTTGCTACAACGTCATAGACTCCACCACCGGCTCCCTGCTGGTATCCAATGTTCCCGAACTCGGCAACAACTACGTGGCATTCACGCAAAGTGCGGCTGATACGGTGTTCAGGGGCTTCGGAAGTCCGTTCATCTGCATTTCCCTCGCCTTCTTCGCATTCACGACTATCGTGGCATACTATTTCTATTCCGAGTCAAGTCTGGTGTTTATGCTGCGCAGGCATCCCAGGGCCTCGAAAGCGGCCGTCAACTGCTTCAAGATGTTTTTTCTTGCCGCGATAGTGTTCGGCGCAGGGAAGGAGGCTGACCTTGTGTGGGCCCTCGGTGACATAGGCACAGGGACTATGGCCTGGATAAACGTCATATGCATTCTTCTCCTTTCTCCACACGCCTTCAGGTCGCTGAAGGATTACGAGAGGAAGTAGCCCGACCGGCTTTGAACGTGCCCCTCAGAACGTTGCGGCGGTGCGTTGATTTCTTGTTGAAAACTATTTGAATTTTGCTTTCAGTGATGGCGAAAATTGCCATAACTTTGAAAACGATTTACACAAAAGCGACACGCAAATGCAAGTAATAAAAAGAAACGGCGATATCGTCCAGTTCGACATCAACAAGATAAAGTCGGCTGTCAACTCGGCCTTCGTGGCCTGCGGATACGACAGGGCTCCCGCATCATTCTTCGAAAGCCTCGAGCATCTCTTCTCGATGTTTGACGATGACTACACCTTCAAGGTAGAGAAAATCCAGGACATCGTGGAGACGCACCTTATGTATGAGAAATGCTACAAGGTTGCCAAGGCCTATGTCCTTTATCGTGACAAGCACAAGGAGCTGCGTTTCATCAAGGAGCGTGTCGACTATATGGACACATACGCCTTCTCCGATGACAATGCGGCCACAGCCTCCGAGACTGATGCCAATGCCAACGTATCGCTAAAGAACGTGGCCAACCTCGACGGTGAAGTGTTCAAGACACTGAACAGGCAGATCCAGCGCTACCGTATGAAGAAGAAACTCAAGGAACTGTTCCCTGAGGTGGCCGACCAGTATGAGGTTGACCTGCAGTCGCGTGTCATATACGTTCACGACGAGGCCTCTTCGCCTTCCGTGAAGAACTATTGCGAGGCAGTGTCGCTCTACCCGTTCGTGCTTGAAGGCACTTCCGGTATGGACGGCCTCGGAGCCTCCGCTCCCAAGAACCTCAGCAGCTTCTGCGGCCAGTTCTGCAACCTTGCCTTCCTGCTTTCGGCACAGTGCAAGGGCGCCGTGGCATTCGGCGAGTTTTTCAACGTGTTCGACTATTTCTGTGTGAAGGATTTCGGAGCTGACTATCCCCACCGCCTCGACGAGGTGGCTTCAATCTATCCCAGAAGGACGATAGGCCAGACCATCCATCAGTATTACCAGCAGATTGTATACGGCATCAACCAGCCCGCCGGCAACCGCTGCTATCAGTCACCCTTCACGAACATCAGTTATTACGATTCCAACTACTGGCACGCCCTGTTCGATGAATTCTTCTTCCCGGACGGAACGAAGCCGGTATGGGAAAGGGTCGATTTCCTGCAGAAGGACTTTATGCGCTGGTTCAATGCCGAAAGGTCGAGGACCCTGCTGACCTTCCCTGTCGAGACAATGGCCCTGCTCTCCGACGGCAAGGACATCAAGGACAAGGACTACAAGGACTTCACCGCAAAGATGTATGCTGAGGGCCACTCTTTCTTCACCTACATATCCGACAATCCCAACGGCCTTGCAAGCTGCTGCCGCCTGCGCAACGAGATTCAGGACAATGTCTTCACGTTCACCAACGGCCTTACGGGCGTCCAGACGGGAAGCGCCAATGTCATAACTCTCAACCTGAACCGCATCATACAGAACTGGGCCAGGGAGAAGGAGCTGGAAAGGGCCTATGTTTCAGCCAACTTCAGTGAGCTTGCCCCTGACTTCAAACAATATCTGGTGTCCATACTCGAGCGCGTGTACAAATATCACATTGCATACAAGACTCTCCTCTACGAGACCGAGGAAGCGGGTATGTTCAACGCATCGAAGGCCGGCTACATAAAGATGAACAAACTGTACAGCACCATAGGTGAGAACGGTATCAACGAAGCCGCTGAATTCGTGGGCCTGAAATGCAACTACAACAGGGACTATATGGAATTCTGCCGTCTTGTGACCGGTACCATCAGCGAACAGAACAAGCTCCACTCCACAAAGAAGTTCCAGTTCAACCAGGAGTTCGTCCCCGCCGAGGGCCTGAGTTCCAAGAACTACAGGTGGGACAAGGCCGACGGCTACTGGGTTCCCGAAGACCGCGTGCTCTACAATTCATACTTCTATCTCGCAGAAGACCCCGAGACTTCGGTCCTCGACAAGTTCCGTCTTCACGGCCGCGAGTTCACCGAACTGCTTGACGGTGGCGTGGGTCTCCACTGCAATCTCTCCGAGCATCTCTCTAAGGAGCAGTATCTCAAGCTTCTCGACTTCGCCATAGAGCAGGGTACGTCCTATTTCACTTTCAACATCCCGAACAGCGAGTGCACCAATCCCGACTGCCACCACATTGTCAAGACACCTCTTGACGTATGCCCCAAGTGCGGTGCAAGGATGCGCCAGTGGACCCGCGTCATAGGTTTCCTGCGCCCCATCGACAATTTTGACCAATACCGTTATCAGGAAGCGAAGAAGCGGTATTACGCAGGGACGGTCGAATGAAGTTTGCAGAGACAATGGTAGTTTTCAGGGAGATCCCGGACGAGATTGCCCTGGCAATCAACATCAGCAACTGCCCCGTCGGGTGCCCCGGATGCCATTCCAAGTATCTGGCACAGGACATAGGAGAGACTCTGGACAGGGATTCCCTCAGAAAACTGATTGAAGGTAATCCCGGAATATCCTGCGTGTCGTTTATGGGCGGTGATGCAGATCCCAAGGGACTTGTTGAACTGTCCCTGTGGGTCAGGGAGACCTGGCCGGCCTTGAAGACCTGCTGGTACTCCGGCCGTACTATGGATGTTGACGAACCCTATGTGTCGGCGTTCAACTATGTGAAAGTCGGCCCTTACATCGAAGAAAGAGGCCCTCTGGACAGCCCCACGACCAACCAGCGTTTCTATTCCGTAAGTGTGGAGCAGGGAAGAGCGGCGCTCGTGGATCTCACGCACCGTTTCACGCGCCGCTGAGGGCGTTTGAAAAAATTGTTTCCATATCGCCAAATTTATCTATATTTGCAGTCCAATTGAATCGGGATTTGGCGCAGTTGGCTAGCGCGCTGCGTTCGGGACGCAGAGGTCGGGTGTTCGAGTCACCTAATCCCGACAGTGACCTTCAAGTCTTTATGATTTGAAGGTCATTTCTTTTTGGTCTGTTGGTTTTTTTCTTAACTTTGCAAGTTACTATTCATAATTGTTTCAAACAGGTAGGAAATGGATGCGACTGAAAAAGTGAATGTCCTTATTATCGGCGGAGGGCCTGCCGGTTACACTGCTGCCATTTATGCATCAAGGGCGAACCTTTCGCCGGTCGTGTACGAAGGTCTGCAGCCCGGAGGCCAGCTTACCCAGACCACGCAGGTTGACAATTTCCCCGGCTATCCCCAGGGAATTGACGGCACTGCGATGATGGAGGACATACGTTCGCAGGCTGTGAGGCTTGGCGCCGACATACGTTCCGGTTACGTCGTGTCCGTAGACTTTTCCTCGTCCAGACGCATTGCCGTCATCGACGGTGGGCATACCATAGAAGCCGGGACTGTGATCATAGCCACCGGGGCCACCGCGAAATACCTCGGCCTCGAATCCGAGGAGAGGTTCAAGGGACTGGGCGTTTCGGCCTGTGCCACCTGTGACGGCTTCTTCTACAGGCGCAAGGATGTGGCTGTTGTGGGTGGAGGCGACACTGCCTGCGAGGAGGCGACCTATCTGGCAGGTCTCTGCCGCAAGGTCTATATGATAGTAAGGCGCGATGTCTTCCGCGCATCGAAGGCAATGCAGCGGCGCGTGGCCGACACTCCCAATATCGAAGTTCTGTGGAACTGCAACACAAGGGAGATACTCGGCGACGAATCAGGCGTGAGCGGTGTGCGCATCGCAAGGAACAATGGCGAGATATTTGATATAGCGGTTGACGGGTTCTTCCTTGCCATCGGGCACCATCCCAACAGCGAGATATTCAAGCCCTATGTCAAAACTGACGCCGAGGGCTATATCCTGACGGAAGGGAAGGGTACGCAGACCAGTGCGGAAGGCGTTTTCGCCGCGGGCGATGTGCAGGACCCCACATACCGTCAGGCGATAAATGCGGCTGCATCGGGTTGCCGTGCGGCAATGGATGCCGAACGATATATCAGGGACAATCAATGACCGGAATGCTGAAACTCAAATACATACTCACGGCAACACTCATAGTGGCTCTTCAGGCGGCTCTGACCTCCTGCAAGACCCAGTATGACCTGCTGCTTGAAAGCTACGACACCGAGGCGAAGTATACGGCGGCCTTCGAGTATTTCGAGACCGGCAAGTATCAGAAGTCCGCGGCCCTTTTCGAATCCCTGACACTTTCGGTCAAGAACGATGCCCGTGAGGATACGGTCCAGTTCTATATGGGCCTGAGCAATTACAATTTCGGCGACTACTTCACGGCAGAAAGCAACTTCTCGGATTTTCTTTCGGTATTCCCCCGCAGTCCGTTCTCTTCTGAGGCCAGATATCTCAGGATAGACTGTCTCTACAGGAAGACCTATCGCTATGAACTCGATCAGCTGCCGACTTATTCCGCCATCAGTGAAATAGAGGAATATCTGAGAATAGAGCCCAACTCACGTTATGCCGACCTTTGCCGGGAAATGCTCGTTGACCTTAACGAGCGCCTTGACAGGAAGGCATTCGAGGCGGCAAGGCTGTATTACCATATGGAGGATTATATGGCGGCGCACTATGCATTCAAGAACGTGCTCAAGGATGATGCGGACAACGTATACCGTGAGGATGTGCTCTACTATACGGCGCTGTCGGCATACAAGTACGCCTCATTGAGCATCCCGGAAAAGCAGCGTGAGCGTTATGTCACCTTTGAGGACGACTATTACTCATTCGCGGGTGAATTCCCCGAGTCCAAATACAGAAAGGAACTCGACAACCTTCACGAAAGGGTGCAGAGGATCCTCAAGAAAACGTCAACAGAAACAGAAGAATAATATGGAAATCAAAAGTACAGTTCCGAACAACACCATCACCAGGAACCTCAGCGAAGTGGCGGCTCCTACAGGCAACATTTACGAATCAGTGGTCATCATCGCCAAGCGCGCCAACCAGATAGCAGTCGAGGAGAAGAAGGAGCTCACCGAGAAGCTCGAGGAGTTCTCAAACTATGCCGACACACTCGAAGAGACCTTTGAGAACCGCGAACAGATTGAAATCTCCAGGTATTATGAGAAACTTCCCAAGCCGGCTCTCATAGCCACTGAGGAGTTTATGGAGAACCGTATCTATCACCGCAACGCAGCAAAGGATAACGAATAATTCATCAGGCTATGCTCAAGGGCCTGACAATTAGCAATTACGCGCTGATTGACGAACTGGATGTCACTTTCCCGGGACATCTGGTCATCATCACCGGAGAGACCGGCGCCGGCAAGTCCATCTTGCTCGGTGCCTTGTCTTTGTTGATGGGCGCGCGCTGCGATGTGTCGTCCCTCGGTGACAGACAGCGCAACTGTGTCATCGAGGCCGAGTTTGAAACGGATGCCCGAAGCACCATTGTCCGAAGGGTGATATCACCCAACGGCCGCAGCCGATGCTTTGTGGATGATGAGCCTGTCAGCGTGGAGCAGCTCAAGGCCCTGTCCTCATCGCTCTTGGACATACACAACCAGAACCAGCAGCTTCTTCTTCAGGACAAGGCATTCAAGATGGGGGTGGTGGATCTCTACGCCGATGATGCGGAAGAACTCGAATCCTACCGACAGACTTATAGGCAGCTGCTTGCCATAGAAGCCGATATACGAAAGGTGGATGAAGACCTTGAGGCATCGAGGAGAGACCGTGACTATATCGAATTCCAGCACAGCCAGCTTGCCGGGGCGTTTCTGGTGGATGGGGAGCTGGAGGAGCTCGAAGCCGAGCAGGCATCCCTTGCAAACGCAGAATCCATCAGGGAAAGCCTTACGTCGGTCCTTCACAGGCTTGAAAATGAAAACTGGTCGCTTGACCGCAGTCTGAAGGACTCGGGCAGCATACTTGAGCGCTCTTCCGTATGGCTGCCTTCCCTGGGGCCCCTTGCAGGGAGGATGGACAGCGCCCGCATAGAACTGAAGGACATCGTCTGTGAGCTGGAGTCCGCCTGTGAAAGGGTCAACGCTTTGCCCGAGCGGCTGCAGTGGCTGGATGACCGCATTGCCTTGATACACGGCCTGCTCAGGAAGTTCGGCGTTTCCACGGTGGCCGAACTTATAGAGAAAAGGGATTCGTTCGGCCGCAGCCTTTGTGATACCGGCGCGCTTTCCGAACGTCGGGAGGACCTTCTCCGTCAGCATCGTGAAATGGAACAGCAGTGCTCTGAAGCGTCTGCAAGGCTTCACGACAAAAGGGTTGAGGCGTCAATCCGGCTTGCGGAACAGATTGTCGGCGAAGTGCGCCAGCTGATGATGGAGCACGCCGAACTCAGCATTGAAGTCCGTGACACCGCCCTCCGCGGGGCTTCCGGAACGGATGAAGTGGAATTCCTTTTCAGCGCCAACGGAGGAGAGAAACTGCCTCTTGAAAAATGCGCGTCCGGTGGCGAGACTTCAAGGCTTATGTTGTGCATCAAGTCCATTATGGCGTCAAGACAGGGTATGCCCACTATGATATTCGATGAGATCGACACCGGCGTTTCAGGAGGCATAGCCGACAGGATGGGTGACCTTATCGGAAGGATGGGCGCCGATATGCAGGTCATAGCCATCACCCACCTTCCCCAGATAGCCTGCAAGGGTGACGCGCATTTTCTTGTGCGCAAGGATTTTGCCGATGGCATCGCCCACACTTCCGTTATTCCCATAGATGGGGAGGCCCGCGTGATGGAGGTGGCAAGGATGCTTTCCGGTGCCAGGATGAGTCCGGAAGCGGTCGCCAACGCCCGCTCCCTTCTTTCACAGAACTGATAATCAATAACCTGCAATACTATGGAAAGGGAACAGATGCTCCTCAATCTTCGTGCATATATGGCTCAAAACGCCATAGATGCTATGATCATACCGTCAAACGACCCCCATTTCGGGGAATATGTACCCGACAGGTTCAAGCAGAGGGAGCTTCTAAGCGGATTCACCGGGGAGGCAGGCACTTTGGCTGTCACCGCCTCCAAGGCGGCGCTGTGGACCGATTCCCGTTTCTTCATATCAGCCGCCGAACAGTTGAAGGGCAGCGGGATATCACTGATGAAACTCAAGGTGGAAGGCACCCCCACCATCGCTCAGTGGCTTTCTGACAACCTGCAGCCAGGCGGCAGGGTCGCCGTTGACGGAGACCTGTACTCTCTCGATTCCTTCCGCTCCCTGGAGCGTGAACTCCACGGACTCGCGCTTGTGGCAGTGGATGATCCTTTCGACGGCATCTGGCCCGGTCGTCCGGCTCTCCCCTTCAATCCGGTTGAACTTATGCCCCAGGAGTACAGCGGAGCATCGGCGCGCTCCAAGCACGAGGCTTTGATCAGCCGTTTTTCCGCCTATGGCAATTTCGCTTATATCATCAGCGAATGCGACCAGGTGATGTGGATGTTCAACGTCCGTGGTTCGGACATAGAGTACAATGCCGTAGCGATATCCTACGCGGTGGTTACCCCCTCCGATATGTACCTGTTCGTCGAACCGTCGGCTGTAGAGCCCCGGGCCCTCGAATATCTGGCCTCCGAGGGTGTTACGGTATGCCGTTACAGTGATTTCAAATCATTCCTCTCCGCGCTTCCGGACGATGTCGTCAGGATAGCGCCCTTGTCCGGACTGTCCCTTTCGTGCTGGACTGCCGCCGGCGGTGACAGCGTGCGTTTCGTGGATGACAGCGGGGACCACGGATACATATCCTTCCTCAGAAGCCGCAAGAACCCTGTTGAGGTTGAAGGCTTCCGCAAGGCTTTCCTCCTTGATGGCATAGCGTGGGTCAAGGTGCTGAAACATATTGATGACAACATTGCAGGAGGTTCCCTGACCGAATGGAACGTGTCCCGAAAGTTCATTGAATACCGTTCCGCAAGCGACCTTTACCGTGGCGAGAGTTTCGAACCCATAGTGGCTTTCGGGCCCAACGCCGCCGCGCCCCATTATTCCATAAGCGGGGAAGGGGACTGTTCGGCCATCCGGCCTCACGGCTTCCTTCTTATGGACACCGGCGGCCATTATGCCTGCGGAACGACCGACACTACAAGGACCCTCTCCTTCGGGGAAATGACCTCCGAGCAGAAACGTGACTACACGCTGGTCCTCAAGGGAATGATACAGCTTGCCTGCGCAAAGTTCCCTGCGGGAACGCGGGGTGCCCAGCTCGACATACTGGCGCGTGGACCCGTGTTCTCCGGCGGCAGGATATACTATCACGGCACGGGGCACGGTATCGGGCATCGCCTGTGTGTCCACGAAAGTCCTCAGATCAGGATGGAGGAAAGCCCGATTGTCCTTGACAGGGGGATGATACTTTCCGATGAGCCCGGAATCTATCTCGAAGGCCGCTACGGCATAAGGATAGAGAACTGCAATCTCATAACGGACTACCTGTCTTCTGATATCAGCTATTTCCAGTTCGAGCCCCTGACCCTGGTTCCCATCGAGACACGGAGCATAGATAAAAAAACACTCGGGGCTGAATGCGCCGAGTGGTTGAACTGCTATAACAGGAGGGTGCTCGAGACGCTGTCTCCCTATCTCACCCGGGACGAGAAGCGCTGGCTTGAAGAGCGCACCACGTCTATCTGATAGTCGCTGTTGTATATTATGCTTCTGGTAGCTGTGTTGCGGTAACCGCCCTCATCGCTGCGGACAAAGCTGACTTCGCTTTGCAGAAGGCTCATCGTATGTTGGGGGGCCATCGTGATGAAATCGCTGCCGTACTTTGCCAGTGCAGTCAGGAAATACAGGGCTATGTCGTGGCCCTGGAAGGCGAACTGTGAAGGCTCGGCATTGTACAGGGCACGGTATTGTTTCACGAAAGTCTTCGTATAGGAATCCGAGTAGTCAACGAAATAGGGGAGACTGATGTGAAGGTTGAGATTGTGATAGTAATCCATATCAACCTTGTCGAAGTTGCGCCATTTCGGAAGTCCGTAGACCTCGATGGGATAGCTTTTGAGTATGTTGAGGTTACGGAGCACGTCAAGAACGAAAGCCTCGTTTTCAGAAGCCACCACAACCTTGTTGACCTTGTCCGGGCTCAATTTGGCCGTCATCTGCGTACCTATGTCCCTTCCGTCCAGGATGCGATAGCTGAACTCCGAGTATCTTATGCCGCCGCCTTCAAGAATCGACTTGAATTCAGGAGCCATATCGGGATTCTCGGACTCGTATATCAGCAGCACGGAACTGCGGTCATCGGCGCCCATCGATTCCACGAGGTTGTGCCTTTGCGCGGACGGCCTGGTGGGGAACTGGAAAAGGTAGGGTGAATTGTCCACAAGCGCATCCGCCTTCTGGTCCATAGGGGACACGAAGGGTATTCGGTTGAAGTTGCAGAAACCTGCCATCTGAGACAGTTCGTCACTGTTCACGGGACCGATGATCAGGTCCTCATCGAGAAGCTGGGTATTGCGGAGTATCTCGTCCGCTCCTTTGCGGGATATGTCGTAAACGGAAAGGTCCACGTGGATGTCTTGACCCTTGAGGTTGTTCATCGCAAGCAGGAAGCCGCAGTAGAAATCCATATAGTTCGTGCTTCCGGTGCCTTCCTTGATGTCGAATGGAAGAAGGAGGGACACCTTTGCCGGATGGGATGCCGAAAACCTTGCGTGGCGCGTGAACGGTGTTTCGCAGCCCTCTTCAGCGGTTTTCGGATTTACGGTCTGCGTGGAGTCGGAATCAGCGGCCTGCTGCTGTGCGGCTGGATCCGCAGGCGGAATGTATCTGCCGGTTACGGTTTCTCCGGGATTGGGGATATATAGAATCTGACCGATGGACAACTCCTCGGAAGTCAGTCCGTTGAGCTTCATCAGGTCTTTCAGGGAGACCTCATATTTGGCGGCGATGTCCTGCGCGGACATAATGACGGCCTCGAACCATTTGACCCTGTGCGTCCTGTATTTTCCCTGAGTGGCCTCCTTCCGGGCGGAAACCGCGGATTTTCCCTTCCTCACGGGAGGCTCTGTCTGATAGACGGCGGCAACGGGCGCGGTTTCAGGCTCTTCCGCCTTCACTTCCTGTATGTTGTCGGGGATGAAAATGGTGGTTCCTTCCTTGAGAGCGTCGCCAACCTGGGGATTTGCCTTCCTGATCTGCTCCACGGTCACGTTGTAAGCCCTGCTCAGAGAAAACAGCGTCTGCTTCGGCTTGACCTTGTGGACCCTGAACTTTTCACCCTTGACATTGATGATCTCATCGGACACGCTTACAGGCGGAGCGACGTATCCCTGCCCCCGGACAGTTCCGCAGGCAAGGATCGTGAACAATGCTGCAAGGATGAAGTTTCTCATAGGCTATTTGTTCCTGTTGGCCACGTACTCGGCGTTGAGCCCGTTGAGAATCTCTTCAGTGATGTTGAGTCCGGTGTTGCCGGTGATCACGGTGCCGGTGGCGTTGCTGGTGGACAGGATGATTGAGAACTGCTTCTCGGCATTGTACTTGTCCACGTATTCCTGGATGGCGTTCATCACCTGGTTGATGCGGACGCTTTCCTCTTCAGCGAGTTCGTTCTGCCTGCGGCTGGCCTCTTCCTGAAGGCTCTGCTGGCGCTGGAGAAGGCTCTGCTGCTGTTCTTCCGCCTTGGATCTGGTCAGGAGACCTTTCTGCACGCTGTTCTCGAAGCTCTTTGCATCGCTTTCCCATTTGTTGCCCTTCTTTGTGAGTTCGTCGGAAACCTGCTGGGCCATTCCCTGGAATTCGGTCATAAGGTCGTTGTACATATCATATCCTGCAACGATGGAGTCGAGCTGGATGTATACTATGTCGCCTGCGACTGCGGTGACGTTGTCCGATGATACTATTTCAGCGGAGGTTTTGCCGGAACCGGTGATTGAAATGACAAGGGCGGCGATGCCGCAAACCAGTGCGATGACGCTGAGAATTAAAGGTGTGTTTTTCATTTGAGAAGTTATTTATTATTATGATTGTCAGATATGGGAGCGCAAATATAGTTAAAAAACCGTTAATTGCCGTAAGTATGAGTGAATTGTGTTTTCCAGGCCGAGATACAGCGCCTCGCATATCAGAGCGTGCCCTATCGACACTTCGTCAAGATGCCTGACATTTCTGGCAAACCAGTTGAGGTTCTTCAGGTTGAGGTCGTGTCCTGCATTCACTCCGAGCCCCAGGCTATGGGCCTCCTCGGCTGCGGCGGCGTATGGCCTGACGGCCTTCTGCGGGTCAGCGGCGAAATTGCGCGCATACGGCTCCGTGTACAGTTCTATGCGGTCACAACCGGTCTGAGCGGCGTAACGCACCATTTCTATGTCGGGATCGACGAAGACCGAGGTCCTGATTCCCTCGCGGTGGAAAGTGGCGCATACTTCCCTGAGGAACGAAAGGTTGTCCCTAGTGTTCCATCCGGCGTTGGATGTGATGGCGTCGTGCGCGTCGGGCACAAGCGTAACCTGGGTGGGGCGGATCCTGCACACGAGTTTCACGAAACGGTCTATTGGGTTGCCCTCGATGTTGAATTCAGTGGTGAGGATGGGTTTGAGCGTCTCAACGTCGCTGTATCGGATATGCCTTTCGTCGGGCCGCGGGTGAACCGTGATGCCCTGAGCCCCGAATCTCTCGCAGTCGAGCGCAACTTGAACCACGTCGGGCATATTGCCTCCTCTGGCATTGCGAAGCGTTGCGATCTTGTTGATATTTACGCTGAGATTGGTCATACGTGGACAATGTTTTTACAAAAATAGTCAAAAAGAGCAAAAATTGACCATTAATTGGTAAATTTGCCTTTCTAATGCAAACAGGATATGACAATTGCGGTATATGGTCGTGACGCTGTGGACTTCCGCACTACGGAGGCCCTGCTGGAGCATCTCTCGGCGAGAGGCGTTTCGCTGGCTGTCTATGAGCCGTTCCTTTCGACATTTCCCCACAGCCTGATATCATCGCTACGGCAGCACGCCGTCTTCTGCGATGTGTCACAGCTGGATGAGAAACCCTCGCTGTGCATCTCGATCGGCGGCGACGGCACCCTGCTTGCCGCAATGTCCACAATGGCCCACCACGGCATTCCGGTGGCGGGCATCAACCTGGGACGTCTCGGTTTCCTTACCGCCGCCAGGGCGTCGGAAGGCCTGGATTTTGTCGATGCCCTTGTTTCCGGCAACTACAATCTCGTCCACAGGAGCTTGCTCGAAGTGTCCTCGCCGGGGCTGCCGTCCGGGTTCGACCCCTTCGCCCTCAACGAAGTGTCCATCCACCGTGCGGGCCCCGAGATGCTGTCGATCGATGTCAGGGCGGGGGAGATGCGCCTTCCCACCTACTGGGCGGACGGGCTGCTCGTCGCCACCGCCACCGGCTCCACGGCATACAGCCTCAGCGTCGGCGGACCCGTCGTCACTCCTGACTGCAAGGTGCTCATCATCGCGCCCATCGCGCCGCATAACCTCAATATCAGGCCTCTGGTGATACCCGAGGACAGTTCCGTGCAGATATCGGCCTCCTGCCGCAGCGGGAAGTTCAATCTCACCGTTGACAACCGCACTGCGGAGATGCATTCCGGCTGCGGGATAAACGTCTGCAGGGCGCCTTTTACATTGGATACCGTATCCCTGAACAATACCAGCTTCATAGGAGCCCTCCGCGAGAAACTCCTCTGGGGCGAGGACAAACGCAACAGAATATGACACCTCAGCACGTATCCATAATAATGGACGGCAACGGACGCTGGGCAGCCCAGCGCGGGCTCGAGCGTTCAGCCGGCCACGTCGAGGGCGTGGAGAGTGTACGCGCGGTGACCACTGAAGCCGCACGCGCAGGCATACGCTACCTCAGTCTTTATGCCTTTTCTGAGGAGAACTGGAACAGACCGGCAGCCGAGGTCCAGGCTATAATGGAACTTATGGCGAGGTCCGTCCTGGCCGAGGAAAAGCTGATAATGGACAATGATATCCGTTTCAGGGTGCTCGGCAACAGGGCCCACCTCAAGCCTTCCCTTCTGGAAGCCATAGACGATCTTGAGCGCCGCACTGCATCCAACGGCGGTATGACTATGCTCATAATGCTCAGCTACAGCGGCAGATGGGACATCGTCCAGGCAGCTCGGAAATACGCTTCTGCCTGTGTTGATGCGGCCCGCGACGGTCTGCAGGCACCTGAAATCGATGTCAACAGCTTCGGCCGCTACCTGGTGACTGAGGACATCCCCGATCCCGACCTTCTGATACGCACAAGCGGTGAGTTGCGTCTGAGCAACTACCTTCTCTGGCAGTGCGCATACACCGAGATTTATGTGACCGACACCCTTTGGCCTGATTTTCGCACAAGGGAGTTCAGACGTGCCCTTGAAAATTACTCAAAGAGGGACCGCCGCTATGGAAATGTCAAATAATAAATGTATCTTTGCGGACTAATTTCCCCTTCCTGATGAAATTCGGTCATATCATATCTGCATTTCTCCTCCTCCTTCTGGCGAATGTCGTCGAGGCGCAGGAGAAGTCGCCTGTGGAGGTTGATTACGACCATCCGAAGACCTATATCGTCGGAGGCATCACCGTTGAGGGCGTCCGCGACGCCGATGTGCAGAAGATGATAAACTTCACGGGCATCCGCAAGGGGCAGGAGCTGCTGGTCCCGGGAGACGAGATCTCCCAGATGGTAAGGCGCTTCTGGACTCAGCGCAGATTCTCCTCTGTCTCCTTCCAGATAGATTCCGTCGGCCAGAAGGACACCGCCTGGTTCGTTCTGACTCTTCAGGAACGTCCGAGGATATCCCGCTTCGACTACACCGGAGTGAAGAACTCCGAGAAGGACGACCTCAAGGAGAAGCTCAACCTCAGGACCGGAAGGGAAGTGTCCGAATACTTCCTCCAGGTTTCCGAAGACCTCATCAAGGACTATTATGCCGAAAAGGGCTTCCTGAACTGCGAGGTGGACATCATCCAGACTCCCGATACGATGATAAACAACGCCGTCAAGGTGACTTTCGCCGTTGACCGCAAGCAGCGTGTCAAGATCAAGGAGATCACCTACGGCGGCATCGGTGATGACATCAGCGTCTTCAAGCTCGACAAGTCGATGAAGAAGACAAAGGCCAACAAATGGTACAATTTCTTCAGTTCCAAGAAGTTCAACGAGGAGGAATATGAGAATGACCGTCAGAGCCTGCTCGATGTGTTCCACGAAGCCGGGTATCGTGACGCAAGAGTGGTCAAGGACTCCATATATTATGTGGAGGAGGACCGCCTGGGCATCAACTTCGAGTTCGACAAGGGAAAGAAGTATTATTTCCGTGACGTGACCTGGACAGGCAACTCAGTCTATACGGCCGAAGACCTGAACAGCGTGCTTATGGTCAAGAAAGGCGACGTCTACGACGTCGTCAATATGGAGAAGCGCCTCTACGGCGGCGGCAAGGAGAATGAAATCGCGGTTGCCAATCTCTACCGCGACAACGGATACCTCTTCTTCAACGTTACTCCAGTGGAACTTAACATCGAGGGCGATTCCGTGGATGTCGAGATGCGTATGGTGGAAGGCAAACCGGCTACGTTCAACAACATCATAATCAACGGCAACAATATCACCAACGAAAAGGTTGTCCGCAGGGCCGTGTTCACCCGTCCCGGGTATCTCTACCGCCAGACCGACTTCGAGCGTTCGATAAGGGAGATCGCCTCAATGGGACATTTCGACCAGGAAAAGGCCGCCTCCCCCGAAGGATGGAGTCTCATACCCAATCCTATGAACAACACCGTTGACGTGTCATACAATGTCACCGAGAAGCCCAACAGCCAGCTTGAACTTTCCGGAGGATGGGGAGCGAACACCTTTGTGGCCACCGTCGGTGTAAGTTTCAACAACTTCTCAATAGCCAACGTGGGGAAGAAGGAGATGTGGCATCCCGTGCCCCTCGGAGATTCACAGCAGCTTTCCTTCCGCTATCAGACCAACGGTACATACTACACCTGTCTGACTGCAAGTTTCGTCGAGCCGTGGCTGTTCGGAAAGAAACCCACCTCGCTCAGCGTTTCCGCCTACTACACCAAGCAGACGAATTCGTACATCTCCTACTACTACAGCGTACTCAACGACGACGAGTATATGGAGGTTTACGGAGCGTCCGTCGGGCTTGGAAAACGTCTGAAATGGCCTGACAATTTCTTTGTCCTCTACAATTCTCTGAGCTGGCAGTCATACAGGCTCAAGGACTGGTCGTACTATTTCATGTTCGACACGGGCGTGTCCCACAACCTGAGCTGGAACATCAATCTGAGCAGGAACAACACCGACCAGATGATCTATCCCCGACAGGGCTGCGATGTCACGCTCGGCCTTCAGATCACTCCTCCCTATTCGCTTTTCCGCGACCGCAACACCGATTATGCGTCAATGACGGACGCAGAGCGCTACAAGTGGATAGAGTACCATAAATGGACGGTCAAGGGCACCTACTACCAGAAACTTGCAGGAGACCTGGTGCTTATGACAAGGGCTCACTTCGGCTACCTCGGCTACTACAACCGCAATCTGGGCTATTCCCCCTTCGAAGGTTATCTGGTCGGTGGTGACGGTATGTCCGGCTACAACACTTACGGATCGGAGGTCATCGCTCTTCGCGGTTACGACAACTACTCCCTGACGCCTTACTCCGACGGTGTCTACCAGGGCCACCTCTACGACAAGTTCACGCTCGAACTGAGATACCCCGTGATAATGCAGACCCAGTCCACCATCTATGCGCTGCTCTTCCTCGAAGGGGGCAACTGCTGGGAGGACATACGCGATTTCAATCCGTTCGAGATCAAGCGTTCCGCAGGTGTCGGCGTGCGTGTCTACCTGCCTATCGTAGGTATGCTCGGGATTGACTGGGGATGGGGCTTCGACAACAAGCCGGGCGTAGAGAAGAGCCACTTCCATTTCGTTATCGGCCAACAATTCTAGAACCTGTTTTGAAATGATTAACTTCAATACTTATGTTTCTTTTTCGCATATTTTTCGCTGCTTTTCAGTCACAACGG
>JAZRYW010000002.1:0-17750 GCA_045600965.1 Bacteroidales bacterium
AATTTATTATAGCAGATTTTTTGATGGATTTGTGCTTGAAATGAGGGAGCATACCGGTTGGTATGTGACCGAATTGAAAGTGCAAAGACGCAAAAAAGATGCATAAGAAATGAGAGTAATTAAATTTAAACAGCTTCTAAGAATGACTGACAATAATGATAATAAAATGACTTCAAAAGAAATCCGCAAAACCTTTCTCGAGTTCTTCGCCTCGAAAGGACACACTATAGTTCCATCCGCACCGATGGTAGTAAAGAATGACCCTACGCTGATGTTCACTAACGCCGGCATGAACCAGTTCAAGGACTGGTTCCTCGGTAATTCCCCCGCCAAGTACAAGCGTGCCGCCGATTCCCAGAAATGCCTGCGCGTCAGCGGCAAACACAACGACCTCGAGGAAGTGGGACACGACACCTACCATCACACGATGTTCGAGATGCTCGGCAACTGGAGTTTCGGTGACTACTTCAAACAGAATGCCATAGATTGGGCGTGGGAGCTTCTCACCGATGTCTTCAAGCTCGACACCGGCAGACTGTACGCCACCGTTTTCGAAGGATGCCGGGATGACGGACTGTCAATGGACACCGAAGCCAAGGCCTTCTGGCAGAAGCATCTTCCTGATGACCACATCATACTTGGAAACAAGCACGACAATTTCTGGGAGATGGGTGAGACCGGCCCCTGCGGGCCCTGCAGCGAAATCCACATCGACCTAAGGGACGACAGCCAGCGCGCCAAGGTCAGCGGAGCATCCCTGGTCAACCAGAGCGACCCTCTGGTCATCGAAATATGGAACCTCGTCTTTATGCAGTACAACCGCAAGGCCGATGGAAGCCTCGAGCTCCTTCCCCAGAAGCACGTCGACACCGGTATGGGCTTCGAAAGGCTCTGTATGGCTCTCCAGAACAAGAAAAGCAACTACGACACCGATGTCTTCACCGGTATGATAGACTTCATATCCGGACTCTCGGGCAAGGCTTACGACCCCAATGGCGAGACCGGTGTGGCCACCCGCGTGATAGCCGACCACATCCGCGCAATCTCATTCTCGATTGCCGACGGGCAGCTGCCCTCCAACGTCAAGGCAGGTTATGTAATCCGCCGTATCCTCCGACGCGCGGTACGCTACGGCTACACTTTCCTCGGATTCCGCGAACCTTTCCTCTGCCGCCTCGTTCCGAAGCTCGTCGAGGAGATGGGAGAATGTTATCCTGAAATCGCGAAGCAGCAGCGCCTCATAGAGGAAGTCATACGCAACGAGGAGGAGGCCTTCCTCCGCACCCTCGACAAGGGCATCGGCCTTATGGACCAGATTATGAAGAAATCGGCCGGCACCAAGGTCATCAGCGGTGTGGACGCCTTCACTCTCTATGACACTTTCGGTTTCCCCATCGACCTGAGCGAGCTCATAGCGAAGGAGAACGGCTACACTATCGACCTGAAGGGCTTTGATGCCGAACTTGCCAAGCAGAAGGAACGCGCTCGCAACGCCAGTGCAGTGGAGAACGGCGACTGGGTCGAGGTCAACCGCTGCGACAGCGTCATTTTCACGGGATATGACACCGACATTGTCGAAGATGCCGTAATAGCCCGCCACCGCACCGTGAAAGCCAAGAACAGGACTATGTACCAGATAGTCTTCGACCGCACACCCTTCTACGGCGAGATGGGCGGTGAAGTCGGCGACACAGGCTGCATCATTTCCTCCGACGGCGAAAAGATCGCCATCACCGACACCATCAAGGAGAACAACCTTACGATACATATTGCCGAACATATACCTTCTGACTGCACCGGCAGTTTCAAGCTCGTCGTCGACAGCGCCAGGAAACTGAAGATTGCCAACAACCACTCCTGCACCCACCTCCTGCACCAGGCTCTGCGCGAGATTCTCGGCACACACGTCGAGCAGAAGGGATCGTTCGTCTGCGACCGCTACTTCCGCTTCGACTTCTCCCATTTCGAAAGGATGAGCGATGACCAGATACTCGCCGTCGAAAAGAGAGTGAACAGCCTCATACGCGAGAACAACAGTCTCGACGAGCAGCGCGACGCATCCATCGAGGAAGCGCGTGCCAAGGGAGCGATGGCTCTCTTCGGCGAGAAATACGGAGACAAGGTCCGCGTGGTGCGCTTCGGCAACAGCATCGAACTCTGCGGCGGCTGCCACACATCCGCCACCGGCAACATCGGCCTGTTCAAAATATGTTCGGAATCAGCCGTAGCAGCCGGAGTGCGCCGCATCGAGGCCTGCACGGGCGAGGATGCTGAGGCTATGGTGGACGCTATGAACGCGACCATACGCACCGCACGCTCGTTCTTCAACAACGCGCCTGACCTCTCCTCTGCAATCCAGAAGATGGTGTCCGAAAATGAGGACCTCCGCAAGAGGATGGATGAAGTGTTCAAGGAAAGGACGATGGCCCTCAAGCAGTCCCTCAAGGAATCAGCGGGCACTCTCGCAGGTCACAGGTTCATCAGCGTGACCTCTCCCGTCGACACGAATATGCTCCGCGCCGCGGCTCTCCTTCTCCAGAAGGAGGAGTCCGACACAATACTTGCAGCCGCCTACCAGTGGGACGGCAAGCCCCAGCTGATGCTGATGTACACCTCCGACCTCGTTGCGGCAGGACGCAATGCGGGTGCCGACATACGCCCTGCGGCCAAGTTCATACAGGGCGGCGGCGGCGGACAGAACGGACTTGCCACAGCCGGTGGCAAGCTTGTTGCAGGGCTTGCAGAAGCGATGGAGGCGCTCGTTGCCAAAGCATCGGAATAAAGTCCCCCTCTGCGGATGAAGAAACTGGACCGCTTCACAGTCAAGGCCTTCCTTGGCCCGTTCGCTCTCACCTTCACGCTCGTGATGTTCGTGCTGGTGATGCAGTTCCTGTGGCTTTATATCGACGACCTCGTCGGGAAAGGTCTCAGTTTCGGTGTCATTCTTGAATTTATGGGATGGGGGGCCTGCACGGTTATGCCTATGGCAATGCCTCTGGCCACCCTGCTGGCATCCATAATGACCCTCGGGTCGATGGGCGAGAACAACGAACTTCTCGCAATGAAGGCGGCCGGGACCTCCCTGCCGCGCATTATGAGGCCGCTGGTGATAGTGGCGATGGTGATAGTGGTAGGGGCCTTCTTCATATCGAACAACCTCATTCCCGTTGCATACCGCAACATCTACGCCCTGCAGTACGACATAGCCCAGACCAAGGAGGAGATTAAAATTCCTACCGGGACATTCTATGACGGGGTGGAGGGCTATATCATACGCATAGACGACCGCAATGAGGATACCGGGATGATGTTCAACGTGATGGTCTATGACCATACTGCCAGCAACGGCAACACCAACGTGACCATAGCGGATTCCAGCAGGATGGAATTCACCCCGGACAAGAAGAGTCTGATGTTTACGCTCTACAACGGCTGTACCTACAGCGAGACCAACGACATACATTACCGCGACACTTCATTGACCCTCGACAGGATAGATTTCCGGGAACAGCAGCTTGTCGTACCTCTGGAAAACTATGCTTTCTCACGTTCTTCGGGCGGACGGTTCGATGACCAGGTGATGTCCAAGGGGCTGAAGGCCCTTTCGGCCGACCACGACTCGCTCACATCCTCACGCGAAGAGGCCCTGACGCTCCAGCGATCAAGGGCGAAGGCATCCAACGGCCTGAGATATATGTATCAGCTGGATTCCGCGCACTTCGGCAAGATGAAGGGCGCCTTTCCTGCAGACAGCGCCACCGTTCTCAAATGGGCCGACACCAAGGAAATGCTGTCGGCTATCCAGCGCGCAAAGTCGGCGGTTGCCGGAGCGATGCAGATGTCCGACAGTTTCGAGCGCGAGGATTTCCGCTATGTGGACCCCTTGCGCCGTGTTGACACCGAACGCTTCCGCAAGTTCACGCTCTCCGTGGCGTGCCTGATATTCTTTTTCATAGGGGCACCCCTCGGAGCCATAATCCGCAAGGGAGGCATAGGTACGCCCACCATAGTTTCGATACTTTTCTTCGTGCTCTACTGGGTGGTGGACATCAGTGGCAAGAAGCTTTCCCGT
The DNA here is from genome assembly GCA_045600965.1 of Bacteroidales bacterium. Classification (GTDB taxonomy): domain Bacteria; phylum Bacteroidota; class Bacteroidia; order Bacteroidales; family UBA932; genus RGIG6374. The sequence continues at coordinate 4,073 of JAZRYW010000002.1, forward strand.
GACGGCAATATGACTCCCTTTATGGGCGCCTTCATATCCACAATGGTGATGGCCCCCATAGGCATACTCCTCACCTGGCAGTCAACCAGGGATTCAAGTATGTTCAATCCTGCCGCCTTCTTCAAGAAAATCCGTGATGATATAAGGGAGTTCTTTGCCAAGCGGCATCGACGCAATCACAGGATAGTGTTTATGGGCACTCCCGACTTCGCGGTCACAACCCTTGACGGAATCGTCAGCAAGGGATATACTGTCGCCGCCGTGGTCACCACGCCCGACAAGGCTTCCGGACGCGGCTTGAAGGTGAATGAAAGCGCTGTGAAGAAATACGCCGTGGCTCACGGGATACCTGTCCTGCAACCCGAAAGGCTCCGCGATGAGGAGTTCATCGCTCAGCTGCGCAGCTTCAAGGCGGAGGTGTTCTGTGTGGTCGCTTTCAGGATGCTGCCGAAAGAGGTATGGAGCATACCCGAACTTGGCACGTTCAACCTTCACGCATCCCTGCTTCCCCAGTACCGTGGCGCCGCTCCCATCAACTGGGCCATCATCAACGGTGACAGGATCACCGGCCTTACAACCTTCTTCATAGACGAGAAGATCGACACCGGAAAGATAATATCAAGCAAGGAATGTCTCATCGAGAACAGTGACGACTTCGGCACCACCCACGACAAGATGGCCGCCATAGGCTCGCAACTTGCCGTTGACACCCTCGACAGGATAATCGAAGGCAAGGCCGTTGCGCTGCCTCAGAGGATTGCCGAGGGCGAGGAGCTGCTTCCCGCGCCCAAACTCACCCGCGAGAACACGACGATATGCTGGAACCGTACCGCAAAGGAGGTATGGAACCTTGTGCGCGGTCTGAGCCCTTATCCCACCGCCCACACCACTCTCCATTTTGGGGACAAGGATATAGAGGTCAAGATATTCTCCGGGCAGTGGCATAAATTTGAAGAACTGCCTGCCTCGCTGCAGGCCAAATATAACGAAAAGCAATCCGAACCCGTTCCGGGCAGCATCCTTTCCGACGGAAGGAAAGAACTTGCCGTAGTTTGCGGCAGCGGGTTCTACTCAATCGGCGAGATTCAGGCCGCAGGCAAGAAGAGAATGGAAGCGGCCGCGTTCCTTGCCGGTATGAGAGGGATTGAAGAAGCAAGTTTTGTATAACATACAGTGATGAAACGCATTCTGGTTATCGGTGCAGGCGGACAGATAGGAACCGAACTCGTCCCCTTCCTGCAAAAGAATTATGGCCACGACAATATCATTGCCGCGGATTTCAACGAAACGGCTGTCAAAACGCTTTCCAAGGGAGGCATCGCCCTCAAGGTGGATGCCTGTGATGCGGACAGTTTTGCGGAAACGGTAAGGAAATACAAGGTGGACACCATATTCAACCTGGTGGCCCTGCTGTCCGCAAAAGGAGAAATACATCCCGAACTGGCGTGGAAGGTCAATATCGGGGCTCTGACAAATTCGCTCGACATTGCGAAGGAATACGGCTGCGCCGTATTCACCCCCAGTTCCATAGGGGTCTTCGGTGAAAGCACACCCCACAACCTCACCCCGCAGGACACCGTGATGCGGCCCAATACAATGTATGGCGTGTGCAAGGTTACCGGAGAACTGCTCAGCGACTACTACTTCACGCGTTTCGGCGTCGATACCCGCAGTGTACGCTTCCCCGGCATCATATCCAACGGATGCCTCCCCGGCGGCGGCACCACCGACTATGCCGTGGAGGTGTTCTATGACGTGCTGCGCAGCGGACATTACACCTGCCCCGTACCGGAAGGCAACTATATGGATATGATCTATATGCCGGACGCCCTGAATGCGGTAATACAGCTGATGGAAGCCGACCCTTCCCGCCTGAAGCATCGCAACTCGTTCAACATCACGTCAATGAGCTTCTGCCCCCGCGAACTTTTCGCCGCCATCGGCAAACGCCTTCCCGACGCGGTGTTCGACTATGACGTGGATCCGGTCAAGGCCGCGATTTCAGACTCCTGGCCCGACAGGATGGATGACTCCTGCGCCCGCGAGGAATGGGGCTGGGCTCCTGTATGGGATATGGATGCGATGATCGACGATATGCTCAAGGCTGTCGCCGCCAAGGTCAACAGATAATTCCTGTCATTTCCGTGCAGTATTTCGGAGTGCCTGTCGTTATTACGATAGACAATAAAAATCTGTTTTGCAATGAAGACAACTTTAAGAATCCTGGCCCTTTGTGCCGCAGCAGCCGTAGCCGCAGGCTGTATGACCGACGCCTTTTATGAAACGGGAATGTTTTTGCAGGACGGTTCCGGGATAAAAGGCGAAATTCCTGAAGAGGATACCGGCAACTTTGACGAGATAGTTGAAAACAGTTTCATAAGCACTGCCGACGAACCGGTGTCCACGTTCTCGGTGGATGCCGACGGAGCATCATACTCCTATATAAGGAAGTGCATCCTCAACGGTTTTTCCTTCAACAGGTCAGCGGCCCGCATAGAGGAATTCATCAACTATTTCCCGTTCAACTACGCGGAACCCGCAGGCATTGAGAGCGTCGCCCTCAATGCTGAGGTAGGGCAATGCCCCTGGGCCCCCGAACACAGGATCATCCGCCTCGGGATGAAGGGGAAGTCCCTTCAGAAAAGCGAAATGAAGAATTCCAACTATGTGTTCCTGATAGACGTTTCCGGCTCTATGGACAGTGATGACAAGCTGGGACTTCTCAAGGAAGGTCTTACGGCGCTTGTCGACAGTCTCAATCCCGATGACAGAATCTCCATAATCACCTATTCGGGAAGCGTCAGGAAAGTTCTTGAATCCACCCGCGCCTCAGAGTCGAAAAGAATCAAGAATGCCATAAAGAGCTTGTCCGCCGGCGGAAGCACGGCCGGAGGCCAGGCAATGAAGATGGCCTACGAAGAAGCCCGCGCAAACCTTATCAAGGGTGGTAACAACCGTGTCATTATGGGGACTGACGGCGATTTCAACGTGGGTGTGACCGACACCGACCAGCTGCTCGAGATGATTCAGGATTTCGCGGAGGACGGCATATATCTCACCATCTGCGGCTTCGGCTGGGGCAACCTCAACGACTCGATGATGGAGACTCTTTCCAACAAGGGCAACGGAACGTACGAATTCATAGCCGACGCCGCCGATATGGAGAAGATTTTCGTTCGCGAAGTGTCGAAGTTCCACTCCGTGGCCAACGACTGCAAGGTGCAGGTGACCTTCAATCCGGAGGCTGTCGCCCAATACCGGCTCATCGGCTATGAGAACCGGAAGATGTCCAACGAGGATTTCGAGGATGACGGAAAGGATGCGGCAGAGATAGGCGCAGGCCAGACCGTTACCGCACTGTACGAAATAATACCTGCGGAAGGATACGCCGACGGATGCAGTTGCGCCACCTTCGATTTCCGCTACAAGAAATCTCTCGGTTCCGAAAGCCGCCTTTTGAGCTGTAACGTGGCCGGACAGGGCGAAGTGTCCGAAAGTTTCAACTTCGCCTGCAGCGTGGCTGCATTCGGAATGATCCTGAGGAACTCCGAATACAAGTATGGCGCGGACATCGACCTTGCGATCAGTCTTGCAAGCAGTGCCGCATCTGAATTCGACCCTTACGGCTACAGGACTGATTTCATTTCTTTGATGAACGTATGGCGGACATTCCGCCAGTGAACAGGTGGCGCAGGAAGACCGGGATAAATATCTCTACGAGAAGTATTCCTCGCGGCTGCTTGCCGTCTGCAGGAGGTACCTCGGTGACAAGGACGCCGCCGAGGATGTCCTTCACGACTCGTTCATCACGATTTTCAAGAAGATCGAAGGCCTGGATTTCCGGGACGAGGGCAAGCTCTACGGCTGGATGCGGCGCATCGTGGTGAACCGCAGCATAGACTTCCTGAGAAAACGGAAACGCTCTCCCCTGCCCCTTGACGATGACTGCGACATACCCGACGAGACCGCACCGGAGCCGGAGGGCGTGAGGAAAATCCCTCCCGAAGAGCTCTTCCGTATGATAGAGGAGCTCCCGGAAGGATACAGGACCGTATTCAACCTCTTCTGCATTGACGGATATTCACACTCTCAAATCGCCTCGATGCTGGGCATAAGGGAAAAGACATCAAGTTCACAATATTTCAGGGCGCGCTCGCTGCTGGCGCAGAAAATCAACAATTATCTGTCCTATGGAAAGGAACATCGATAAAGACTGGACCGAAGAACTCCGCGATATGGTGGAAGACTTCGAGGTGTCCCCTTCCGAAGGCGCGTGGGAACGCCTTGAGGCGGATATGCGTCCTCGCAGGACAGTATGGTGGCCATTCGCCGCAACTGCAGCGGCGGCCTGCCTGCTGGCCTGGATTTTCCTCTTCAAGGGAACCGGCGGTGAGGAGCCGGTCACCGCTGTTGCACCCTCGGCACTGTCGATGGTGGAGGAGATTTCGGAAAGCCCTTCCGAAGAGCCGTCCGGGAACTTTGGTATGCAGGAGAAGATAGAGGAAGAGCCTGCATCCTCAGCGGAGGAACAGGCAGCCGTCGAGGAGGAGCAGGCAGCGTCTGCTGAAGAACCGGCAGTCATAACGGAAGAACCGGAGGCCGTTGCGGAAGAACCCGCAGCCTTAGAGGAAAGTCCTGCAGATGTTCAGATGCCTTTCCGGCCTTCATTGCAGGACCCGGACGATATCTTTCCCGAGCCTCAACCGGTCCATACCGTAAGCAAGGCCCGCAGGAAGGTCAGCGTGACGGTGTCGGCGGGATGGTCCTTCGGAGGCGCCGGCAACGGGATCTATATTGCGCAGGCCGCACCGATGACCAAGGCCGCCGGCCAAGTGATGGATATAACGGAGGTCATCCGTCACAGCACTCCTTTCCGGAAAGCCATTGGACTTTCAATCCCCATAGCGGACATTCTTGACATAGGCACCGGTCTGGACCATCTCAGTCTCATTTCTGAGGTCGGACCCGGAAGCCAGCACCTGGAATGGCTCGGCATCCCCCTGCGGCTCGGCTGCCGTCTGGTCAGCAGAGGCCCCGCCTCCATCAATGTCGGGGCGGGCGTTTCCGGTGAGAAATGCATCTCCGCCTCCCTGCTCGGGATGAACTATAAAGAGCCTTTCCAATGGGCCGCCAATGTGGGCGCAGACTGCCGTGTACGGCTTTTCGGGCCCCTGAGTTTCAGCTTCACCCCCGAACTTTCATACTATTTCACGGATACCGTACTTCCCACCTACAGGTCCGGCCATCCGTTGACGTTCTCCCTGCGGGCAGGGCTTTCATTGAATCTATAGGTTATGAAAAAAGCATTACTGATAAGCATATCTCTGCTTGCCCTGGCATCCTGTTCCTACGAGAAGGGCGATATGGCTACGAATTACTGGCAAAGCGCGTTTGAAGACAGGGCATTCCTTGAGTTCTGCTATGAGAACTTCGACTGCGAATTTCACGGCGGACCGCAGGCCGGATTTCTTTCCGGGAATGAGATTCAGGCCGTAAGGAGCATCGACTGCAGCAATCGCGGCATCCGTTCACTTGAGGGAATAGAGATATTCACCAACCTCGACACCCTGATATGCTCCGGCAACCTCATCTCCAGTCTCAATCTGTCACGGACAAACATCAAAGTGCTCTGGTGCAACCCTATGCAGGCTCCTGACGGGTCCAATCTGCTTGAATACCTTTTCATACGCAGGGGGCAGGAGATAGAGTTCATCACTTCCAACCGCGACAAGGCCTCCCCAAGCCGCATTCCGGATCAGACCGTCATCATCGCAGTTCCTGCGAACTGATAACGTATGACAATTTGTCAGTGGAACGCAATTTGACTTTCCGCTTTCAGAGATAACTGAAAGCATATGGAAACGAAGAAATTTGAATTTTTAAGCAAGTACGCCATCGACCTCAACGACAGAGCGTCCAACGGCAAGCTGGATCCTGTAATAGGCCGTGATGATGAAATCCGCCGCGTACTGCAGATCCTAAGCAGGAGAACAAAGAACAACCCCATCCTCGTAGGTGAGCCGGGCGTGGGCAAGACCGCCATTTCAGAAGGGATAGCCACCAGAATAGTCAACGGAGACGTGCCTGAGAACCTCAAGACAAGAAGGGTCTTTTCACTTGATATGGGCGCCCTTATTGCGGGAGCCAAGTATCAGGGGGAATTCGAGGAGAGGCTGAAGGGCGTGGTGAAGGAGGTTGTGGAGAGCGACGGTGAAATCATTCTTTTCATTGATGAGATACACACCCTCGTGGGTGCGGGCCGCACCTCCGGCGCGATGGATGCATCCAACATCCTCAAGCCTGCCCTGGCCCGCGGCGAACTGAGGACCATAGGCTCCACCACCAACGACGAGTACCAGAAGTATTTCGAGCAGGACAAGGCCCTTGAAAGAAGGTTCCAGAAGGTGATGGTGGACGAACCTTCGCCGGCCGAATCGATAGCCATACTCCGAGGCCTGAAGGAAAAATATGAAAACCACCACCGCGTCAGCATAGAGGACGACGCCCTGATAGCGGCTGTCAACCTTTCACACCGCTACATCAACAACAGGTTCCTCCCCGACAAGGCGATAGACCTCGTGGACGAGGCCGCATCCAAACTGCGTCTGGAGATGAACTCCGTGCCGGAGCCCATAGCCGTTCTGAACAGCAGGATACGCCAGCTGGAAATAGAGAAGGAGGCTCTCAAGCGGGAAGGCACTTCCCTGAAGAGCGAAAAGCTCGATGAGGAACTGAACCGGAGCAAGCTTGAACGCGATGAACTGACCGCCAGATGGAACGAGGAGAAGGGAGTGGTGACCGAACTGAACAATCTCCGGCAGCAGGTGGAGGACCTCAAGCGGGAAGCGGCCATAGCCGAACGCTCAGGGGATTATGGCAAGGTTGCCGAAATCCGCTACGGTAAACTGGCATCCGCGCAACAGCGCATCACCTCCCTCAATGAGAAGCAGGCGGCGGTGAAGGACCCCATCATCACCGAAGCCGTCACCCCCGAGGACATAGCCGAGATAGTCGCCCGCTGGACCGGCATTCCCGTCAACAGGATGCTTGAAAGCGAAAAGGAGAAGCTCCTGAGGATGGAGGACGCCCTTCACAAGCGCGTGGTCGGACAGCAGGAAGCCATAACTGCCGTGTCTGATGCCGTCAGACGCAGCCGCGCAGGGCTGAGCAACGAACACCGGCCTATCGGATCCTTCCTCTTTCTGGGAAGTACGGGCGTAGGCAAGACCGAACTTGCCAAGGCGCTTGCCGAATTCCTGTTCAACGACGAGTCGATGATGACCCGTATCGATATGAGCGAATATCAGGAGAGCCACACCGTAAGCCGCCTCATAGGAGCGCCTCCGGGATATGTCGGCTATGACGAGGGCGGGCAGCTCACCGAAGCAGTGAGACGCAAGCCATACAGCGTGATACTTCTCGACGAGATTGAAAAGGCGCATCCCGACGTGTTCAACATCCTCCTGCAGGTGCTTGACGACGGACGTCTGACCGACAACAAGGGCCGCACCGTGGATTTCAAGAACACCATATTGATAATGACCTCCAACCTCAAGGAAAGCGACCTGCGCCTCAGAATGAGGCCTGAATTCCTCAACCGCATAGACGAGATAACCGTCTTCAGCGCCCTGTCAAAGGATGACATACGCCAGATAGTCCGCATACAGACGGACATCCTCAAGAAGAAGCTCGAGGAGGACAACGTCAGCATAAGGTACACCACGGCCTTTGAGGATGATATGGTGGAGAACGGCTATGATCCGGAATACGGGGCGCGCCCTGTGAAGAGACTTATCCAGAGGGAACTTGTCAATCTTCTGGCAAAGGAGATCCTCGAGGGGCACATACACCGCGACAGTGCGATAACCGTTGATTGCATTGACGGACAGACTGTTCTCCGTCAGTAGTATTTTTGCTACTTTTGCAGTATGAAAATCGACTTGCACAGACTTCCGGAAGGCTTCTCCCCGGCAGAGAGAGCCGAGCGCGCAAGAAACCTCTTTCTTGAGGGATACAATTGCTGTCAGGCAGTAGTGCTCGCCTTCGAGGACATCATAGAAGGGGCGGACCGGGAAAGCCTGGCGGCGCTCACTTCCGGATTCGGAGGCGGGATGGGCCGTATGCGTGAAGTCTGCGGAGCCGTTTCCGGAATGGTGTTCCTATCCGGCCTCATATCGCCTGCAACCATCCCCACCGACCTTCAGGCAAGAGGGGCCTGCTACGCGCTGGTGCAGAAGGCTGCAGCCTCCTTCAAGGAACATACCGGCAGCATAGTCTGCCGGGAGATCCTTGGGCTGAGGAACTGCACAAAGATGGAAAGTCCCTCTCCTTCGCCCAGAACGGAGGCCTATTACCACAACCGTCCCTGCGCAGGGCAGTGCGCCCTTGCCGCAGAGACGATTGCAATCAGGATGGCGGAGTACTCCGCGCAGTGATCTAGTTTGCCTTCGCTATGTCTGCAACCTGCTGCAGATATTCGGGTATGCGCAGATGCTGAGGGCACTTGCGCAGGCAGGCGTTGCACTTCACGCACGCATCGGCACGAGCCTCGAGAGGAATGGTCTTGTAGAGTTTGTAGAATTCCCTGCAGTTGCGCTTGAACTGCCTGTCACGCGGACCGTCCGTATCGGGAAGAGCGAGTTTGTCGCTGATGGTGTTGTAGACCGAGAAGTTGGCGGGAATGTCCACGCCCTTGGGGCAGGGCATACAGTAGCGGCATCCGGTGCAGGGGATATGGGGATTCGACTGATAGAGTTTCGCCATATCCATCATAAACTCGTTGTCCTCTTCGGTGAATGGTGTGAAACCGCTGAAAGTGGCGGTGTTCTCAACCAGCTGTTCCATATTGGACATTCCGCTCAGAACGCACATTACACCGGGGAATGAGCCTGCAAACTTCAATGCTGCGCCGGCGGGGCTGAGCCCGGGGAAGCGGTCGGCGATCCTTTCACGCAGACCTGCGCTTACGTTGGCAAGCGCGCCGCCCCTGACGGGTTCCATAACCACTACAGGTATGTTACGCTGCGCAAGCATATTGTAAAGTGTCTCGGCATCCGATCCGGGATTGTCGGGAGAGCCCTTCCAGTCGATGTAGTTCATCATTATCTGCACGAAATCCCACTGGACGCCGCAGTCGAGCAGTTCGGCAAGCAGATCGTTCGATCCGTGGAAGGAAAAGCCCAGGTGACGGATTGCACCCTTCTCTTTCTGCCGGATCAGCCAGTCGAGGACACCATTGTCCAGGAAACGGCTCTTGAACTCATCCTTTCCACCGATGGCGTGGAGAAGCATAAAGTCCACATAGTCTGTATGGAGGCGGACAAGGGAACGGGTGAACATCGATTTTGCAGCCTCGAGGTCAGGCGCCTGATTTCCATAGGCGAAGTTGGACATCTTTGTGGCAATCAGATATGATTCACGGGGATGGCGGCTGAGAGCGTTGCCGGTGACTTCCTCGGACTGTCCGTATGCTGGAGCCGTATCGAAATAGTTGATACCGTGTTCAAGGGAATAATCAACCATCTTATTGACCTTTTCCTGATCCAGCTTGCCGTTCTCACCCTGAGGGAGACGCATACAGCCCAGACCGAGCAGGCTCACCGTTTCACCGAGCGAGGGCCATTCCCTCGTTTCCATACTGCCTCCCGAGGCCAGAGCCGCTGTTTCATTGGCCTTTTTCTTCTTCCTTCCTGAAAAGGGTTCTGCTGCTGCGAGCGGACCGGAAACGGCGATGGCCGCACCTGCGAGCATCATTGTCTTGAGTGCCTGACGGCGTGAAATTTCTTCCATATTGTGATTTTGTTTACGAAAAGGGCCGGCTTCAGGCCGGCCCTTCTGAAATGATTCTATAAATTAGTAGTTTTCTCCTTTAAAATAGGTGTTGTTGAAGTTGAGGGCCTTTACCACTTCAAGGTTTTCAGTCGCTTCTTCAACATCCTGCTTTTCAGCCTTCTTGAAGTTGCGTTCAGCACGGTCTGCAAAGTTGGTCTTCACATCAACGCAACCATTGTCGTTGATAGCCTCGCTGATAGTGGAGGTTGCCTTGCTCAGATACTGGACGGTCTTGTGATAGTCGGGAACGTTGTAGTAGTATTCGCCGGCGAGGTAGTTGAGTTCGGGGCAGTCAGGATAAGTCTCGAGAGCCTTGAAGAGAACTTCAACCCACTTGTCAGAATACTTGTCGAGAGTCAGCAGAGTGCGGTAGTATTCACCTACGCAGATGTTTTCAGGATGTTCGTACATCACTGCGAGAACTTCTTCAGGTGAGTATTCCCTTACCTTGTATGCCACATCGACGTCGCTGAAACGTGCGCGGGGATAGAGAGTCTGGAAGAGATACCTGTAAGGAGCGCCCTTGGCCACTGCCTTGATTGCGGCTTCGCGCTTGTCAAGGTCTGCGTTGTTTGCCACTGCTGCCTTGAGAGCATCGCGGTTGTCAGCGATTGTAGCTTCCTGTGAGTTCTCGATTGCATCGATCACTGTTGCCCAGTATTCGCCGTCACCCTTGACATTGTAAACTTCTTCGGGGAAGTTGTAGTTCTGTGCGACGAGAGTCTTCATAGTCTTTGCACGACGGTCGGAGAGGCCCTGGTTGTAAGCGACGGTTGCTTCAGGAGATGCCCAGCCTTCGATGGTGATGTCCAGAACTTCGAAGTCACCTTCGTTGATGGTCTGCAGGAGAGCCATTGCGTCAGCGTTCTCGAAGTAAGTCTTGACGTTGCGGGTAACGTTGACAGGGAAGTAGATTCTTGTGTGTTCGTGGCGGACAGCCAGATCCTTGATGTAGATGCTGGGTTCGTCAGTATATTCGGGACCCACGATACGGCCGTGCTGGTCGAATTCGGGATAAGCCCATACAGGATTGATTGCGAGAGGCTCGGTGCAGAAAGGAATGTTGCAGATGAAATCATCACCGAGGAATTCTGAACCGCAGGGCTCAAGGCAGAGGGTGGTCTTGCACATAAGCTTCGCAGGGTTCATCCAGGTCTGCCAGGGAACTCTTACGGTATAGCTGACAATCTGATCAACAGTGGGATCGACCACAACTCTGTTGGGGCAGCAGGTACCGCAGGTGGTCACGCCCATATAGTAGTAGTCGAGGTATGCCTTCTTTGCGGGGGACATAACGTCGAGAACTTCAAGTTTCTGAACGGTTTCGCCGTCCTCGGATGCGAGGTAGGGGGCGAACTTGATGTAAGTTGCATCATCGAAGGTGGCTGCGGGGATATGTATGTCCATATCGATGACAACATCATCCTCCTCGATCATTGCGTTGTTGACAACAACATCCAGCCTGTTGTTGCAAATCTGTCTTTCAATGGTCTGAGCGTTCAGGCCAGTTGCAGTGAAGACGATTGATAAAGCAATAAGAAATAATCTTTTCATATGTGAGTTAATTATATTTGTTCCATTATAATTCGCCCAAAGTTAGTAATAATTTCACTTCACAACAATTTTTTTCAAAAAAAACCTTAATTTTGCGGCAAATTTGAAGGATATGATGCGTCTTTCCCCTTTGAAACGACTTATTTCAACATTTTCGGCTATTTTCATCGTATCAGGATGCGCGCCGTCATACGTCTTGACCGCCGACAGCCTGCTGCAGCAGCTGGAGAAGGGCGAGACGGTTGTAAGGCGGATAGTCCCCGTCGGAAAGGCTGTCCACCTGGGGATCACATCATACAAGGCCAACGGCATAGACACTCTCAGCGTAACCGACAGGAAAGGCGCTCCCTGCAGCCTCGCGGTAAGCCCCAACCTCGTGATTTCCGTTACGGACACTTCCGGGGCCGTCAATTTCATTCACTTCGATACAATGGCCGTCGAGGACGGGGCCGTCACCGGATCAACATCCCACATCCGCAACTCGAAAGTGATCATTCCCAAGGACGCCATCACGGACATTTCCATCAGAATCTCCGGCAAAAGCGCGATGGAATACGCCGACTGGGCATCCCCACGGCAATAGCATCAAGCCGTGGTACGAAATCCCTCGACAATCTCACCGGCAAACTCGGTATAAGGGATCCTTTCGACAGCATATTCGGAGAAGAGGCGGCAGTCAAGATAGGGAAATAACCGCTATTTCCTACAGAATCGCGTTGAAAGGAAAATAACTAACTTTGTCCGACATTTATGAAAAGGATAGTCAGCATAGACATAGCAAGGGCCATTGGCATAGTGCTCGTCGTCATCGGGCATTATATGCCTGAAGGTGCGCCGTTCTGGTATGAGGGCATGAGAAACTGGATCTACTCCTTCCATATGCCGCTCTTCATGTTCCTGAGCGGATATGTCTATTCGCTTACAGCCAGGAAGGAGACGTACCTGTCTTTTCTGTCAAGGAAAGCCGCAAGGCTGCTCATTCCATACCTTATCGTGTCCGTAGTCATCATCCTGATAAAGTTAGCAGGCCAGAAAGTATTGGGGATAGGGCTGAAGAACCCCGTAGGAGCCGACGCCTTCATCCGCATGCTGGCATATCCCGAGGCCGCAATCCATCTCTGGTTCATTTTTGCGTTGTGGTGGATATTCGTCATAGTGCCGTTCTTCAACTGGAAAGGCGGACACATCTCTCTTCTGATTATTGCGGCAGCATTGCATTATCTACCGCGCATCCTTCCGTCCATCATCTTTCCGGGAATATTCTGCCTGAACCAGGCTGCCGAGTATTTCCTGTATTTTATGCTGGGAGCGGTCATATACGATTCAGGATTCAATCTCGGGAAACCCCACAAGGTTCTTGCGGTGGCCGCACTGGTGCTCTTCGCTTTGAATTCCGTATTCAGATTCGCCACGTACGCGTCCGAATACATCGGTATAGCGGGCATACTGGGACTTGCCGCCCTGCTGCAATTCGCTCCCGAAAAATGTCTCAAACCGGTATTGGCGGTTTCGGAATCATCGTATTGCATTTATCTGGTACACAGCATATTCATGGGATTTGCCGTGACAGCATTGAAGGTATTCCCGGCATTTCTTGACACTACCGGCTCCCTGTTTGCCCCTGGCGCTCTAATAATTGTCAGCGTTTCCTTATCGTTGAGCGTTCTTACCCATTTCCTCATCCGAAGAATCCGTTCCACCAGGTTGTCCGGATCCAGCCCTGAGTTCAAACACGAAACGCAATCGGGGAGAAGAATTTGAGCCGGTCGGCTCTGCCGATTGTTTGTGATACGAAGATACAACTATTATTCGACAGGATCTTATATCAAAGAGGATGACCTCAAGTCTTGAAGACTTTTTAGTCACCCTCTTTAACTTTGAGCGGAAAACGAGACTCGAACTCGCGACCCCGACCTTGGCAAGGTCGTGCTCTACCAACTGAGCTATTTCCGCATATCCGCGAAACGGGACTGCAAAGGTATGAAGTTTTTTTTTACTTCCAAATTTTTCAGCACCAATTTTCGCGATTTTTTCAAAACGGAATCAGAATCTGTTTTGAAATGGTTCACGAAAATTATTATAGGTTATTTTTCAGCAGATTTTTTGATGATTTGAAGGAGCAACGGGGTTCCGTTGTGACTGAGAAGCATCGAAAAATATGCGAAAAAGAATCATAAGAAGTTGTTTAAATTTGATTGCCGAAATTTATTATAGCAGATTTTTTGATGGATTTGTGCTTGAAATGAGGGAGCATACCGGTTGGTATGTGACCGAATTGAAAGTGCAAAGACGC
>JAZRYW010000003.1:0-18923 GCA_045600965.1 Bacteroidales bacterium
AAAAGAGTATTGATATGTACCCAAATGTATTCAAGTTATGATAGGTAGTATAATCGGAGATATCGTAGGAAGCATATATGAGTTTGATAATATAAAGACTAAGGACTTCCCTTTGTTTTCGCAAAACTCGACCTGGACAGATGACACAATTTTAACAATTGCAACGGCACACTGGATCCTTGACGGAGGCGGAAAAGCGGATATGGGGAGATACTATTCGCGTTATGGACTTACCTACAGACATCCGATGGGAGGCTATGGGGACAGGTTTGAAAGGTGGTTGAAGAAATCCAGAAAAGGGATATTCGATGCATATAATAGTTGCGGGAATGGAAGCGCAATGCGTGTCGGTCCTATTGGATGGGCCTATAATTCGTACGAAGATATCCTTTGTGCTGCAGAAATTTCTGCCGGGTGTACGCATAGTCACCCGGAAGGTATAAAAGGGGCTGAAGCTGTGGCAATCTGCATTTTGATGGCAAGGCAGGGAAAGAGTAAAGACGAGATTCGGTCTGAAATCGCTTCTAGATTCGCTTATGACCTCGAATTCTCGTGTGAAGACATCCGTCAAACATATAAATGGGGATCTACGTGTCAAGATACGGTCCCTCAAGCTATCGTTGCATTCCTTGACGGGAAAGATTTTGAGGACTGTATCCGCAATGCAATCAGTATCGGAGGAGACAGCGATACGATGGGTTGCATTACAGGCTCAATAGCTGAGGCGTTTTATGAAATTCCTGCAGATATGTATAATGCGGCCTTGTCAAAACTGACACCGAATCTTGGGGATATTGTATTCAAATTTGAGGAAAAATACGGACCCTTTCGATAGATAAAACGTACGTAGAAACTTTAGTACCATTTTAGTACCAAATCACGAAATATCTTAAATGAAAATGCCCTGCAATTACTTGTAGGGCATTTTGTGGCGGTGCGGACGAGGCTCGAACTCGCGACCTCCGGCGTGACAGGCCGGCATTCTAACCAAGCTGAACTACCGCACCATTCCTTGGTTTTCGGACTGCAAATGTAGTGATATTTTTATTTTGTGCAAAAATTTTTTCTTTTTTTTGACACTCTCCCACAAGTTATTTTTTTATTCGCCACATAATGCCTAAATTTGATGATGGTATTCAGGGGTGATTCCGTGCTGTCCTCGGAAAGTTAATCAGGCGGAATCCGGAAAACCCACCCGGAGGAACCCAGGACTGGAACCCGGAGAAACTCAGGACCGGAACCCGGTGAACCCCAGGCCCGGAACCCGGAGAAATCCGGAAAGCCAGCCCGGTGAACCCCGGGCCCGGAACCCGGCAGAATCCGGGCCGCCACCCGGAAGACATATTGCAAATACAACAAACACCATTCATAGTTATGAAACTCACAAGAATTTTCCTTGCAGCTGCGGCTCTGACGGTAGGATTCAACCTCGGCGCGCAGACAAAAGTCCACGTCAATTCGGCCAGCACCGACGGAGCCGTGATTCCCAACGAAATTTACGGACAGTTTTCCGAGCATCTCGGCAACTGCATCTACGGCGGCATCTGGGTAGGCCCCGATTCATCCATCCCCAACACAAACGGCTACCGCAATGATGTGCTTCAGGCCCTGAAGAACCTCGAAGTGCCGGTTATGCGCTGGCCCGGCGGCTGCTTCGCCGACGATTACCACTGGATGGACGGCATCGGCCCCCGCGAGAACAGGACCAGAATCAGCAACAACAACTGGGGCGGCACTCTGGAAGACAATTCCTTCGGCACACACGAGTTCCTCGATTTCTGCGAACTCATAGGCTGCCAGCCCTACATCAGCGGAAATGTCGGCAGCGGCACTCCCGAGGAAATGGCGAAATGGGTTGAATATATGACTTCGGATTCGCAGAGCACCACAGTCGGACTGCGTCGTGACAACGGCCGCGACAAGGCGTGGGATGTCAAATATTTCGGCATCGGCAACGAGGCCTGGGGCTGCGGCGGCAATATGACCCCCGAATACTATTCGGACCTTTTCCGCCGTTACACCACCTACACCCGCGACTACAACCGTAATCACCGCCTCTACAAGATAGCCAGCGGAGCATCGGATACCGATTACAACTGGACTGAAGTATGTATGAAGAACATAGGTGACAGGATGGACGCCATCGCAGTGCACTACTACACCGTCCTGGGCTGGACTCCGGGCGCAAAGGGTTATGCGACAAACTTCACCGATGACGAATACTACCGCATCATCGGACGCGCAGTGGGAATTGACGAATGCCTCCAGAAACATCTCGCCATTATGGACAAATACGATCCCCAGCGCAAGGTAGACCTTCTCGTGGACGAGTGGGGCACCTGGTGGGAAGTCGAGCCCGGCACCAATCCCGGCCATCTCTTCCAGCAGAACGCAATGCGTGACGCCATCGTGGCAGCCCTTTCGTTCAACATCTTCCACAAATACACCGAACGCCTGAAGATGTGCAACATCGCGCAGGTTGTGAACGTGCTCCAGTCGATGGTGCTCACAAAGGATGACCGGATGGTCCTGACCCCGACATATCACGTGTTCGATATGTACAAGGCCCACAAGAACGCCACCTACATTCCTTCCGATTATGAGCCCGAGACCATCGCCACCAACGATATGGGTACAGTGCCCTCACTGAGCGTGACCGCATCCCGCAAGGAAGGTACGATGAGCGTGACGCTTGTCAACCCTTCCCTCGACAAGGAGCAGAAGATATGCCTCGACTGGGATAATTTCAAGGCCGGGAAAGTGAAGATAGAGTCCTGCAACATAATCACCGCCAAGAACATCGCCGACTACAACGACTTCGACAGGGAACCGTCAGTGGCTCCCAAGGCTTTCAAGGACTACAGGATTACCTCGAAGGGCATCGAATTCAAACTCCCCGCAAAGGCCATCCTGACCTTCACCGTGGCTGAATAATCATCGCTCAAGAACATAACGGACCGCCGCCTGGGCACAGGCGCATCCGAATACTGCAGGCAGGTAGGAAATCGTTCCTACCTGCGATTTTTTATTGCGCTCCTCATCGGGCGCTATCTCCACTATCGCATCGCGCTGGGGAAGCTCTTCGCTGAAGACCACCTGGAAACCCTTTTCGATTCCCACTTTGCGCAGTTTCTTGCGCAGTATGTATGCAAGCGGGCAGTTGAACGACTTTGAAAGGTCTGCAATGCGCACTTTCGTGACGTCGAACTTGGCTCCGGAGCCCATGGACGATACCAGTTTGACATTGTTTTCCACGCACCAGCGTATGAGGGCTATCTTGGGTGAGAGAGTGTCGATTGCATCCACCAGAAAATCGGGCCCGTATGTGCCGAGGACTGACGATACGTTATTCTCGGTGAGGTATTCCGAAATGACGGTAAGGGCAATCGATGGGTTTATGTCGCGCAGCCGCTCAGCCATCACCTCCGTCTTGGGCCGGCCTACGGTGCTTTCAAGAGCCAGCAGCTGGCGGTTGCGGTTGGAGTCGCTCACGCAGTCGGAATCGAGCAGGATGAGATGCCCGACGCCGGCGCGCGCAAGCATCTCGGCGGCGTAGGCGCCCACGCCCCCCAGACCGACTACGGCAACGGTGGCCGAGGCGAGCCTTTCAAGCCCGGCCTCGCCTACGAGCATCGCCGTTCGCTGCTGCCAGAGTTCCATATCAGAGCCCCTTTGACTTTGCCTCTTCCCAGAGTCCGTCCATCTGTCCGAGGGTCATATCACGGAGTTCCATCCCACGGCGGCGGCCTTCCTCCTCAACGTAGGTGAAGCGCTTGCGGAATTTGGCGTTGGTGCGTTCCAGGGCGGTGTCGGGATTGATCCTGTAAAGTCGTGACGCGTTCACGAGAGAGAACACGAGGTCTCCCAGTTCCGCTTCGGCGCGGCTTTTCTGCCCGCTGTCAGCGCTGTCGAAGCCTTCGAGTTCCTGCTCGAACTCCGCTATCTCCTCACGGACCTTTGCCCATACGTCCTCCTTCTTCTGCCAGTCGAAGCCCATTGCCGCGGCCTTGTCCTGCATCCTGTATGCCTTGAGAAGCGAGGGCATCGCTTCGGGCACCCCGGCCAGAACGGTCCGGTTGCCTCCCTTTTCGGTGGTCTTGAGCTGCTCCCAGTTCCTGACCACCTGCTCGGCGCTGTCGGCTTCCACCGTGCCGAATACGTGCGGGTGGCGGTAGACCAGTTTGTTGCATATCTGTTCGCATACGTCCGCTATGCCGAACCGCTTCTGCTCAGTGCCTATCTTGGAATAGAAGACCACGTGCAGCAGCACGTCTCCGAGTTCCTTGCAGATGTTGGGGTAGTCTTCCTTGAGCACGGCTTCGCAGAGCTCGTAGGTCTCCTCTATGGTCTGTGGACGCAGGGAGTCGAGAGTCTGCTTGCGGTCCCAGGGACATTTTTCACGAAGTTCGTCCATAATGTCAAGCAGTCGGGAGAACTGCTCGAGCGCACGCTGTCTGTCATTATCCATATTTGCCTTTTATTTTTTGGGCAAAAGTAAGGAAAATCTTAATTTTGTGGACTTTTCTAAGAATCAAACGTAAAACAATAACAGCAATGGCAAAAGAAATTCACTTCATCAGCGCCGAAGAGGCCGTCAAGGTGGTCAAATCGGGCGACCATATCCATTTAAGTTCAGTTGCAAGCGCTCCGCAGGTGCTTATCCAGGCGCTCTGCCGTCGTGGCGAAGCGGGTGAACTCAAGAACGTGTGCATCCATCACCTCCACACCGAAGGCGATGCGCCCTACACCGAGGAACGTTTCAGCGGCGTATTCTTCCACCAGGCATTCTTCGTCGGCGGAAACGTCCGCAAGAACGTACAGGCAGGCTGGGCCGACTACATTCCGATCTTCCTCAGCGAGACTCAGAAACTCTACCGTTCCGGCGCGGTTCCCTGCGACGTGGCGATGATTCAGGTTTCACCTGTTGACAAGCACGGCTATGTGTCCCTCGGCACGTCAGTTGACGCGACCCTCGCTGCAATCGAATGCGCAAGGACAGTCATCGCCGTCGTCAACACGAATGTTCCCCGCGCCTGGGGCGATGCCATCATTCCTGCAAGTATGATCGACCTGTGGGTTGAGGACAACACTCCTCTGATGCCCGCCCATTTCTCCGAGCCTTCCGAGATAGAGACGCAGATCGGTATCAACTGCGCCAACCTCATCGAGGACGGCGCCTGCCTCCAGATGGGTATCGGCGCCATCCCCAACGCAGTGCTCGCCCAGCTGGGCAATCACAAGAACCTCGGTATCCACACCGAGATGTTCGCCGACGGTGTGCTTCCTCTCGTTGAGAAGGGTGTCATCAACGGTATGAACAAGAAGATAGACAAGGGCAGGATGGTCTCCACTTTCCTTATGGGAAGCCAGGATGTCTATGACTTCATCGATGACAACCCTATGGTTGCGATGATGGATGTCGGATACACCAACGACCCTTACGTAATTGCAAGGAACCCCAAGGTCTGCGCCATCAACTCGGCCCTGCAGGTGGACATCACCGGACAGGTCTGCGCCGACTCCCTCGGTACCAAGTTCTACAGCGGTGTGGGCGGACAGATCGACTTTACTTACGGCGCGTCGCTTTCCGAAGGCGGAAAGGCCATCATTGCGATGCCTTCGGCAACCAACAAGGGCATAAGCAAGATCGCTCCCGTGCTGACCAGCGGCGCCGGAGTTGTGACCACCCGCAACCACATCCACTGGCTTGTCACCGAATACGGTGCGGTCGACCTCTACGGAAAGAGCCTCCAGGAGCGCGCCAAGCTCATCATCAGCGTAGCGCATCCTTCAGCCCGTGAGGAACTCGACAGGGCCGCTTTCGAACGCTTCGGCCCCCACTACCACGTAATAGGCTAATTCTTCCTGACCTTCTCGATCCACACTTCGTAAAGAAGTGCGGATGCGGGAGGGATGATACCAAGTTTTTCGGTACCGAAACCATACTTCCCCGAGAAGATTATCACCGAGTGCTCACCGCGCTTCACGCCCTTGAGCCCGTTCTCGAGGCCCGGTATGAGTCTGTCGGTGCCGAAAAGTATTTTCAGGGGTTCATCCTCTCCGAACTGATCCGACACTGAGGGATTGTTGGTGTAGAAAATGGCCGAAGGTGCACTGTCGAATACGTAGCCGGCATAGCGGAAAGTCAGGGAATCGCCGGCGCACAGTGAATCGGAGGCGAAAGTCTCCTCTATGACAATGCGGTTGGACCCTTCGTTGCGCACAATCGGGAAATCCTTGAACTGTGAATTGATATAGGAATCGATTGCCGCTTCCTGGTTGATGTACTGCAGTTCGATGGCATCGTTGCAGGCGGTGGCGGCAAAAAGGCAGGATAGCGCTGCCAGCAATATACTGTTGATTCTTCTCAGCATAATTCTTTCTTGTTGTCTGAAAGGAATGACTTCAGTGATTTTTCGAAATATTCCGGAATCCCTGCAAGGGGGACGGAAATCCTGCCGCCGGCGGCGTTGCGGTGGCCGCCTCCGTTGAAGAACCTGTTGGCCAGATCATTGACTGAGACCTCGCCCTTTGAGCGGAGCGACACCTTTGTCAGCCCGTTCTCCTGGGAGAAGAAGGCGGATATGTCGACATCGGCTATGTTCAGCGGCAGATTGACGAAGCCCTCCGAGTCGCCTTTCCTGAAGGCGAAACGTTCCTTCTCTCCGTCGGAAAGTGTGATGTAGGCGGCCCTCAGTTCGGGAAGGACCACCATCTTCTCCGACAGCACATATCCCATCAGCCGCATTCTCTGTTCGGTGTGCGACGAAAGGACGGCCATCTGTATGCTCTCCTTGTCAACACCTGCCTCGATGAGGAATGCCGACATACGCAACGTGCTTGGGTATAGCGAGTTGGCGTAGTTGTTGGTATCCGTCATCATCCCTGTGTAGAGCGACGTGGCGGTAGGGAGGTCTATTTCGCAGCCCATACCGCGAAGAGTGTCGAAAAGCACTTCGCAGGCCGATGACACTTCCGTTCTGGAGAATACGAAGTCGAAGAGGGCGGAGTCGGGGTTGAGGTGATGGTCTATCATCACCTTGTGAGCCGCGCTGCCGCGTATCAGCGGCTCGAGGCTCTCGGTGCGTTTCAGGGTGTTAAAATCTATGCAGAGTATAAGGTCTGCTGCCCCTATGACTCCGGCAATTTCATTGTCGTGCCCGTCACCCCACACCATAACAGTGCCCGCGCCTTCGCCGGCCGTGCCTTCTGCGAGGAACGACAGGAAGCCCGGGAACGCGCTGGGGAAGATGATGGCGGAGCGTTTGCCGAAATTGTGGCGGATCGCCCTTGCGGCCGCCGTGGCCGAACCGACGGAGTCGCCGTCGGGATTGTGATGGCCCACTATCACTATGTTTACGCTGTTTTCAATCAGCGTCCTGAGTCCTTTGATATCTTCCATAATTCATTCTTTTGGGACACCCTCATATATGACGGTGCCTCCGTTGTCGCCGGCTTCGGGCCCCAGTTCTATCTCCCAGTCCGCGGCCCTTATCACGTCGAGGTTGTGTTCCACCACTATTATCGAGTGGCCTTTGGCCAGCAGGGCGCTGAAGGCCGAAAGCAGCTTGTTGATGTCGTGAAAATGCAGCCCGGTGGTGGGTTCGTCGAAGATGAACAGAATATGGCGGTTCTCCTTGCCGTCGTCCTTGGACAGGAACGAGGCAAGTTTCACCCTCTGGCTCTCGCCTCCGCTGAGCGAACTGCTGCTCTGTCCGAGTTTCACGTATCCAAGGCCCACGGCCTGCAGCGGCCGCAGTTTGTCGGCGATGCGCCTTGCCGTCGCGTCGTCCTGCGAGGAGAAGAATTCCCAGGCCTGGTCAACGCTCATATTCAGCACGTCGTTGATGTTCCTGCCCTTGTATTTCACTTCGAGTATGTCGGGAAGGAACCTCTGTCCTCCGCAGGATTCGCAGACCATTGTGACATCAGCCATAAACTGCATCTCCACGTGTATTATGCCTTCTCCCTGACAGTCCGGACAGCGTCCTCCGTCTATGTTGAAGGAGAAGTGGGAATGACCGTATCCGTTGAGCTTGGCGTAGGGCTGTTCGGAGAACAGCTTGCGGATGTCGTCGTAGACCTTGATGTATGTGGCGGGATTGGAGCGTGCGTTCTTCCCGATAGGGTTCTGGTCCACGTATTCCACGGCGGTGATATGGTCCACCGCACCGGTCAGGGCGCGATGCCTGCCGGGCTTTTCGCCCATCTGGTTTATCCTGCGGTAGAGGGCGGGGTAGAGGGTTTCTCCAACGAGGCTGCTCTTGCCCGAGCCGGACACCCCGGTGACTACGGTAAGGCAGTGCAGGGGGAAGCGCACGTCGATGTCCTTGAGATTGTTGTGCGATGCGCCCAGCAGCTCTATGAATGAACAGGGTGTGCGGCGTAGGGAGGGTCTTTCGACCTTTCTCAGCCCGGTGAGGTAATCTAACGTGAGGGACCTCCCTCCATCAGGCCTTCCGCCTGCCTCCGTTGAGACGGGCAGATCCGCAAGGCTTCCGCAGAAGACCGTCTCCCCGCCGAGAGATCCTGCGCCGGGGCCTATGTCGATAAGGCAGTCGGCGGCGCGGATGATCTGCTCATCGTGCTCGACCACCACCACGGTGTTGCCCAGATCCCTCAGTCTCTTGAGAACGGCAATGAGCTTCTGCGTGTCGCGGGAATGGAGGCCTATCGAGGGTTCGTCAAGAATATAGAGCGATCCAACGAGGTTGCTGCTGAGCGAGCTGACAAGGTTGATGCGCTGGCTCTCACCTCCTGACAGAGTGTTTGAAGGGCGGTCGGGGGTGAGGTATCCGAGCCCCACCGAATCGATGTATTCCAGACGGGTCACAATCTCCTTTATGGGCCTTGCGCCCACGCTGCGGTCATAGTCGTCGAGTTCGAGACCTTTGAAGAACTCGAGAAGTCCGGTGATTGTCATCGACATCAGTTCGGATATGTTCTTTCCGCCTATCCTTACCCAAAGCGCCTCCCGGCGCAGTCTTGCCCCCCTGCATTCGGGGCAGACCGTCCTTCCCGAATAGCGGGTGAGCATATACTTGTACTGTATCTTGTATTTCTTCTCCTCCACCATCGCGAAGAACGGATATATGCCCGTGAAGAAATCGTTTCCGTTCCAGAGAGTCTTCTTCTGCCCGTCCGTCAGTTCGCGGTAGGGCCGGTGGATGGGGAAGTCGAAGCGCCAGGCGTTGTTGACGAGCTGCTCCTTGTACTTGCACATCACTTCGCCTTTCCAGCAGGCCACGGCATCGTCATAGACGCTCAGGGAAGGGTCGGGGATGACGAGCTGTTCGTCGACGCCGGTGATTTTCCCGAATCCGCCGCAGGTGGGGCAGGCACCCAGAGGGCTGTTGAAGTTGAACATGGTCTCGTCGGGCTGGGAGAATACCATTCCGTCCGCCTTGAAGGTTGACGAGAACGTGACCATACCATTTCCGGAAAGCACCGCGATGGTGCCGTCACCGTGCTTGAATGCAGTCTGCACGGAGTCGAGTATGATGGCCCTGTTGTCTTCGCTGCCTTCCGATTCGAGCCTGTCCACAAGTATCCAGCAACGGCCACGCTCCAGCGCGCTTATGTCCTGCAGGGCGTTGTCAATCTTCAGGATGACGGGTTCGCCGCCATTCCCGGGAACTGTGCATATTCTTGAGAATCCCTCCTTCTTGAGGTCGAGCAGCATTTCCACGGGACTGTCAGTGCTCTGCCGCAGGGCGGCGAGCAGGTTGACGACAGTGCCTTCGGGAAGCGAGAGTATGTGCTCGCACACGCTGCGGGCGGTGTCGCATCTGACCTCGCGGCCGCTGATGGGGGAGAAGGTCCTGCCTATTCTGGCAAACAGCAGTTTGAAGTAGTCATATATCTCCGTGCTTGTCCCTACCGTGGAGCGGGGGTTGGAGGTGTTGACTTTCTGGCCGATGGCTATTGCGGGAGGTATACCCTCTATCATATCGACGGCCGGTTTGGACATACGGCCGAGGAACTGCCTGGCAAATGCGGACAGGCTCTCGGCGAATCTGCGCTGGCCCTCCGCGAAAAGGGTGTCGAATGCAAGTGAGGACTTCCCGGAGCCTGACACGCCGGTTATGACCACGAGCTTCGAGCGTGGAATCTCCACGTCGATGCCCTTGAGGTTGTTCTCCCTCGCGTTTCGGATTATGATGTTTCCGTTCATCGCGATACGTTGGCTACGCCCCTGATTTTTTTCAGCGCGTGAATTACACTGTCAAGTTCCTTGTTGGAAGGTACGAGGAGGCGGAAGTCGGTGTGGTCGGCCTCCTTTCCCCTGCGGGCTTTTGAGTTGACGGACTTCACCGTGACGTGGAAGCCCGCCACGCAGGTCAGTATCTGGTTGCCGGTCACGGGGTCTCCGTCGTAATATACCCTCAACGAGGTTTCGAAACTGCTGGTGTTGGCATCTATCCTCCAGCGGACCTTCTGAATGCGGTAGGGGTAGTTCTGAATGAGCCTCTGTGCGTTGGGGCAGGAGATGCGGTGTATCTTGATGCCCTCCTTCGCCGTCACGAAACCGAACACGTCGTCCCCGAAGATGGGGTTGCAGCATTTGGACATCTTGTACTGCAGGCCTCCGAGGTTGCTTCCGATGACGAGCACGTCGCTCTGCGAATCCTGCTTCTGCTCCACGACCCTGCGTTCCCGTACCTGCCCGGCCTCAGCCCTTTCGCGGCTTCTGATTATCGAGTCCTTGATTTCCACCACACTCAGCTGCTCCGAGCCTATGGCGGCGAAAAGGGCCGTGAGGGTGCGGTATGGGCTTTTCTTGAGGAAGGCGTTTATCTCCTCATCGGAGAATTCAAGCTTCCAGTTCCTGCTGCGCCTTTCCAGAATCTCCCTTCCGAGCGCAGCCAGGCGGTTCTCCTCCTCCTTGAGCTTTCGGCGTATGACGTTCCTTGCCTTTTCGGACACGACGAACTTCAGCCAGTCCTGCGAGGGTTTCTGGTTGACGTTCTTCTGTATCTCTACCACATCGCCGGTGGAAAGCCTGTCCTTGATGGAGGCCTGCCGTCCGTTGATGCGTCCGCCGGTGCATTTCAATCCGAGCTGGGTGTGAACCTCGAATGCGAAGTCGAGCACGGTGGCGCCGTTCTTCATACGGTGAAGGTCGCCGTTGGGCGTGAAGATGTATATCGTGTCGAACTTGAAGTCCTTGTCCTCATCCTCCACCTCCTCAGCGCTTTCCAGGCGCCCGCGCACCTTGGAGAGCCAGATGTCGAGTTCGGAGTCACGGGTGTTGCCCTTGTAGAGCCAGTGGGCGGCCGCGCCTTTCTCCGCGTCGAAGTCCATACGCTCGGTGCGTATCTGCACCTCGAGGGCCACGCCCTGACGGTTGTGCACTGTGGTGTGGAGCGATTCGTAGCCGTTGGCCTTGGGCTGGGATATCCAGTCGCGAAGGCGGCTCGTGTCGGGAGTGTATTCTTCCGTGACGAGCGAATATACCTTCCAGCAGAGTTCCTTCTCCTGCTCCGGAGCGGCCTCTATGATGAACCTTATGGCCATCACGTCATATACCTGCTCGAAGGGGATGTTCTGACGCACCATCTTCTTCCAGATGGAGAAGGCGGCCTTGGTACGGGCCTTGAGGTGGTATTTGATGCCGGCCGCATCGAGCTTGCCCTCGAGGGGGATGACGAAGTCACGGAAGAGGTCGTCGCGCTCCTTCTGCGTTGCCAGAAGCTTGTTGGAAATGGCACGGTACTGCTCCGGCTCGTTGTACTTGAAGACGATGTTCTCCATCTCGCCCTTGAGGTTGTAGAGCCCGAGCTTGTGGGCGAGCGGGATATAGAGGAGTTCGGTCTCTATTATCTTGCGGTCCTGGCTTGACTTGCGTATGAACTGTAGGTTGCGGAGCACCTCGAGCCTGTCGGCCAGCTTTATGAGCGTCACCCTCGGATCGTCGGAGCAGGATACAATGAGCTTGCGGTAGTTGTCGGCCTGCAGGTTGGTGTTCATCGCGCGTATCTGCGATATCTTGTTGAGCCCCTGGGCGAGCTTGCCCACCTCGGCGGGAAAACCGGCGCATTGGGCCGTGCACTGCTGATCGAACCTTGCCGCCTCGTGCACGAACACCGCAGCCACTGAATTTGCGTCGAGACCGAGCACGGTGGTCACTATCTCCGCCACTGTGAGGGGGTGCTCGATGAAGGGGTGGCCTTCGGCGCGCATCATTCCGCTCACGGCCTTCTCCGTGAGCCTGTATGCCCTTTCTATCATACGGCCGTCGTCTGCGACGGGGTATCTTGCTGTTATTTCCTCAATTGTCATCATAACTTTCTATTTCCTGTCAAGAAGCAGTTTCAGGGCGTTCATCTCGTCGCGCGCCCGGGCGGCGCCGATGAAGTCGAGTTCCGCTGCCGCCGCCTCCATCCTTTCGCGGGCGGCGAGCACGGCATTGTGAAGCTGCCTGGCATCCATATTCGCGATTATCGGGTCCTCGGCGAGCGTCCTTGCCCCCGACGAGGTCTGCTGGGAGTAATCCTTCGCCGCATAGAGGACGTTGCGTGTGCGCGTCTCTATCTGGAGCGGAGTTATGTTGTGCTCCCTGTTGTAGCGCTGCTGCTTTTCGCGGCGGCGGTTGGTCTGGTCGATGGTGCGCTGCATCGAGCCGGTGATGGTGTCGGCATAGAAGATGACTTTCCCGTTGACGTTCCTGGCGGCCCTTCCGGCTGTCTGGGTGAGCGAACGGTCGGAGCGCAGGAACCCTTCCTTGTCGGCATCGAGTATGGCCACCAGAGCCACGCTCGGAATGTCCAGGCCTTCGCGGAGCAGGTTCACGCCCACCAGGACGTCGAACATCCCGGATTTGAAATCCTCTATTATCTGCACCCTCTCCATCGTGTCCACGTCGGAATGGATGTATCTTGTGCGGATTCCGGCCCGCTCCAGATAGCTGTTAAGCTCCTCAGCCATACGCTTGGTGAGAGTCGTGACGAGCACCCTGCGGTCAAGTTCGGATGTGCGCCTTATCTCTTCGAGCAGATCGTCTATCTGCCCCTCTATCGGACGGACCTCTATCGGGGGGTCGAGCAGGCCTGTGGGCCGGACCACCTGTTCGGCTATCACCCCTTCGCTCTTCTCCAGTTCATAATCGCCCGGGGTGGCGCTGACGAACAGTTTCTGGCCGGTGATGGCCTCGAATTCATCGAATTTCAACGGTCTGTTGTCGGCGGCGGCCGGCAGCCTGAATCCGTATTCTATGAGGTTTATCTTGCGGGCCCGGTCACCTCCGAACATCGCGCTGACCTGGGGCAGTGTGACGTGGCTTTCGTCTATGAAGGTCAGGAAGTCCTTCGGGAAATAGTCTATCAGGCAGAACGGCCTCATTCCGGCCTGGCGGCCGTCGAAATAACGGGAGTAGTTCTCTATGCCGGAGCAGTAGCCGAGCTCCTTTATCATCTCCATATCATATTCCACACGGCCGCGCAGCCGCTTGGCCTCGAGATGCTTGCCTATGCTGGAGAAGTATTCGCACTGCCGGTTCATATCGTCCTGAATCTGCGTTATCGCCGATTTTATGCGTTCCCTGGTGGTGACGAAGTTGTTGGCCGGGTATATGGATATCTCGTCGAGGTATTCTACCGTGGCGCCGCTCACGGGGTCTATCATCTGCACGTCCTCCACTTCGTTGCCGAAGAAGAGTATGCGGCAGCCGAAATCGCCGTAGGCAAGGCAGATGTCGATGCATTCCCCGTTCACGCGGAAAGTGCCTCTCTTGAAATCGGTCTCGCTGCGGCTGTAGAGAGCGTCCACCAGCTGGTGCATAAGGTTCAGCCGGGAGAGTTTCTGCCCCTTCCTGACGGTGACGGTGGTGGAATGGAAGTCGTCCGGGTTGCCTATGCCGTAGAGGCAGGACACGGATGATATCACTATCACGTCGCGCCTTCCGGAAAGTAGGGCGGAGGTGGCGTTGAGGCGCAGCGCGTCAATCTCCTCGTTGATGCTCAGGTCCTTCTCTATGTACGTGTCGGTCACCGGCAGGTATGCCTCGGGCTGGTAGTAGTCATAGTAGGATACGAAATATTCCACGGCATTTTCCGGGAAGAAGGCCTTGAACTCGCTGTAGAGCTGGGCGGCAAGGGTCTTGTTGTGGCTCAGCACGAGCGTGGGGCGCTGCAGGCGTTCTATGATGTTCGCCATTGTGAAGGTCTTGCCGCTGCCCGTGACTCCGAGCAGCGTGGCGCAGGGGGCTCCCGCCTCGAATGCGGAGCAAATCTGCCCGATGGCTTCGGGCTGGTCGCCCGTGGGGCTGTATGGCGAATGCAGTTTGAATTCCATAATCAGCGTGAGCTTGCCATCTGGCGGATGTAGTAATATATGAGCATCGTGCGCTTCGACATTGCGTTGAAGTCGAGTATCCCTATGTCGTCGGTCGGCTTGTAGGTGTGGTCGTGGAAGCCCGAAGTGAAGAGCACCGACGGTATGCTCCTGTCGGCGAAGGCCACCTGGTCGGACATACGGTAGGCCACGTCGGTGAATTTCCTGCTCCCGTAGAAGGTGAAGTCGATGTAGAGCCCTATGCGGTGCCGGGCTTCGGCGGAGAGCAGCGAACTGCGGAAATTCTTGTCGGCCCATTTCCCGCCGAGGGCGATGATATAGTCCTGCCCGCGCGCATCCTCGGGAGGGACGAGCGAAGTCCCTGTCATATCGAGGTTGATGACCTGCACTATCTGGCTGTTCTGCATCTTGAGATGCCTTGCGAACCATTCCGCTCCGGCGTTGTTGTGCTCCTTGCCGTCCGTGGCAAGGAAGATGATGTTCCTCGAGAGGTTCTTCTCCCTGACGCTCTGCTTGCTGAACATACGGGCAAGCGTCACCAGCATCGCGACTCCGGAGGCGTTGTCGTCGGCGCCGTTGTAGATACGGCCGTTTATCGTGCCGATATGGTCGTAGTGCGCCGTGACTATGATGTATTCGGAGGAGAGGGTGTTGCTGCGTATTATTCCGGCCACGTTGCGCAATACGAGCGTGTCCTGCCTGAACGACTGGGTGTAGTACCTCAGGCCGTTGTATGGCAGCAGCCCTGTGCGGCGGAAATTGTAGACTATGGAGTTGGAGGCGATGAAATGTCCCTGTGTCCCGCACTCGCGTCCCTGGTCGAGGTCGTCGGCCAGGCTCTCCACAAGGGAACGCAGTTCCCCCGGGGCGGCAATCCCTTCCAGCTCCCGCGTCAGGGATGCATTCTGGGCTGATCCGCAGAATGTGGCGGCAAGCAGAAGGACAAGGATGGCGCAATTTTTCATCGGCTTCTACAATAAGGTTACAAATTTACCTAAATTTGCACAATAATAGGATATGAGGTTGAAAATATTCATACGGAACCTGCTCGTCGCCGCGCTGCTGCTTTTCCCCTTCGCCGGGGCGCGCGCGCAGTACGACCTGGACCGCTTCTACATCAGGGGCAGGCAGGCTCTTGTCGACGGCAAGTATTCGCTGGCGATAGAGAATTTCAACATCCTTTCCCGCCTGGACTCCACCTACTACGAGGCCTACTTCTTCCGCGGCATCGCCAAATACAATCTCGGGGACTTCATAGGCGCTGAGAAGGACTTCGACCTGACCATCCATTTCAATCCCGTGTACACGCTCGCCTACCACTACCGTGCCATCACGCTGAGCCGCGAAGGCAAGTTCGAGGAGGCCCTGCTGGATTTCCAGGAGGCGGTGGACCTGCGTCCGGGATATTCCGGGCTCTATTTCAGCCGGGGAGTGACCTATTTCCTCTCGCAGCAGTTCGACAAGGCCATAGACGATTTCAACCGCTACATACGCCGGGAGCCTGAGGCTGCCGACGCATATCTCAACCGCGGGGCATCCTATCTTTTCAGCGGTGACACCACAAACGCGCTGAACGATTACAACAAGGCCATCGCTCTGAACCGCCACGACCCCGAGGGTTTCATCCGCCGCTCCAGGATATTTGCCCTTCAGGACAGGCAGGAAGACGCTCTGGCCGATCTCGACCAGGCCATACTCCTCGATGAGGGCAACACCCTGGCCTATTTCAACCGCGGGCTGCTGCGCTATGACAGCAGGGATGTCCGCGGAGCCCTTTCCGATTTCGAGAAGGTGCTCGAGGATGAGCCCGGCAACGCCCTGACTCTCTACAACAGGGGCCTGATACTGGCTCAGATGGGCGATTTCGTGGGGGCCCTGAACGATTTCGACCGTGTCATAAACATCAATCCCGAAAACGTTCTCGCCCTCTTCAACAGGGCGTCGGTGTTCGCCGAGATGGGCCGCTACCGCGATGCCATAGCCGACTACAGCACGGCGATAGACCTCTATCCCGATTTCGCCAAGGCATATATGAACCGCTCCTGGTGCCGCACGCAGATAGGTCAGTTCCGTGATGCCGAGCGCGACTGGCAGACCGCCAGGCAGAAGGTGGAGAACTATATGGCCGTCACGGCCGACAGCGCGGGAAGGGCGATGTTCGCCGACACCGCCAGCCGTTACAACAATCTGATAGCCCTCGACGCGGAATTCGCCCGAAAGGATTTTGATGACGAACTCCTCCAGCACCGCGACGTGGACATACGCCTCAAGCCCCTGTTCAAGTTCATAGCCGAGCCGGAACGGCACGACGCGCTCCTGCTGCGCAGCGGATATGAGAATGCCGCCCTGGAGTCCTTCAAGGCCTCGCTGCCCGTGGAGGCTCAGTTCTCCGCAAGGAAGGAGACCTATGCCGTGACGCATACCGGACGGAGACCGTCAAGGATGTCGGCCGATGATGCCGA
This sequence comes from Bacteroidales bacterium, assembly GCA_045600965.1. Lineage (GTDB taxonomy): Bacteria > Bacteroidota > Bacteroidia > Bacteroidales > UBA932 > RGIG6374. The sequence goes on from JAZRYW010000003.1 coordinate 16,755, forward strand.
CGCCGCCGGCCTGTTCGCCAGGGCTCTGCTCGAATCTGCAGACAGACAGTTCAATACAGCCCTGGTCTGCTATGACAGGGCCATAGCGCTGTCTCCTGACAATCTTTTCCTCTACATCAACCGCGGCGCGCTTCAGGCCGATATGATCGATTTCATATCATCTATGGAGAACAACGTGCAGGTGCTCTCCCTCGACAACACGAGCGCCACCCGAACGAGGGTCAAGGAGGGCATCAGCCAGAGGTACGACTATACGGCGGCCATTCACGATATGAACCGGGCCATCGACATAGACCCGGACTTCCCCTACACCTACTACAACCGGGGCAATCTCCACTGTCTTTCCGGCGAACTTCCGGATGCCATAGCCGACTATTCCAGGGCACTTGACCTCTATCCCGCCATAGGCGAGGCATACTACAACCGTGGCCTGGTGCTGATTTACCTCAAGGACCGGGAGCGGGGATGCATTGATCTTTCAAAGGCCGGGGAACTGGGCATAGAGGACGCGTACAGCGTTATCGGGAAATATTGTGACGATCAGTAGGCCTACTGCCTCCGGCGGCGGCGCATTCCCATTTCCCTCTGAGTCTTCTTCCTGTTGCGCTTCTTTGCCGCAAGTTCATCGACATAGCCCAGAAGTTCGTCCTTCTCGAGGAACCTTATCGCCAGATAGAGAAGGATGATGGCCAGAATGGGGAAGAATGTGAAGACAGTCATCGAATACACTTCCCTGAGATGCGCCGCGGCAAGCAGTATCCACACCTGATAGCCTGTGAGGATGAGGATGTCGAGTGTGCAGATGCGTATCTGCATACGGAATTTCCCCCGGTAGAAAAGGCTGATGACGGCAAGCGCCACCGATACGAACGTGAACACGATGAACTGCTGCTGCTCCGCGAAACGGATGGAGGCGCGGACAGCTCCGTTTCCGTCGGGGGACGGCACGGACGCGTAGCAGAACTCGGCGAAGAACATCGTTCCCACCAGCAGCGCAGCAAGCAGTATGAAGATATGTTGGATCCTTTTTAACAAGGGGAGAGGAATTGGAGCGGTAAACGGGTCTCGAACCCGCGACCTTCGGCTTGGGAAGCCAACGCTCTACCAACTGAGCTATTACCGCGTTGAGGTTGCAAAGATAAGTAAATTTTACCAATCTTCTTCATCGGCCGCTCCGCTTTCGGGAATTCCTATGCCTCCGGCCATCTTCAGGGCCTTCTCGAGCAGCGGCCTTGAAGCGGCGAACGCTCCGGCGGCGGGGCAGTGCAGAAGGAGTTCGAGATAGAAACTGACCAGGAAATTGTCATCACGGTCGATGAACGAATCGGCGCTGAAGGCGTATCCCGCATTGTTCAGGACATCCTTCAGCCGGTGGGCGGAGAACACTTCGCCTCCGTGGAAGGAGTTCACGAAGAACAGCCGTTTGCCGTTTTCCCTGTAGACGGGGACGAAGCCTCCGGGGAAGGACAGCGGATATATGTCGAGACCGGTGGTTCTTGCAAGGATGAAGTAGAGCAGGGAGACCGTCACCTGATTGCCCTTCCTGGTGGATGCGACGTCATCCAGCAGCATCATCCCGGGATCGGTCATCAGTATGTCCTGCACGTGGAAACCGAGGGTGTGGAAGAACCCGTCGTTGAAGAGCCTTGTCCTTTCCATTGCCGTGCGGCTGTCGTCGGCCACGTCAGGCATTGCGGCAGCCATCAGAGAGATGTCGGAGTGGAACTTCCTCAGGTCGAAACCGTCGCCGCGTATCATCGAGATGATGATGCCGGATGCTTCCGTAATGTCTTGATAGTCACGGCCGAGATATGTCCTGAAATCTTCGAGGGCGAACCTTGCGCTCAGGCTGTCGAGCCTTTTCCCTATGGACTCCTTCAGGAGCGGATCCCTCTCGCGCCGCATTGCGCTGCGAAGAGAGGGCAGGACTTCCCGTCCCGCCGAGGCCAGACGGCGGTCCACAGCTTCCCTGACGACGCTGTCAGGGTCGTCGAACAGAGAAATCAGATATTCGAGTTCATTTGTCTCCATAAGAAGCTGTTTAAATTTGATTGCCGAAATTTATTATAGCAGATTTTTTGATGGATTTGTGCTTGAAATGAGGGAGCATACCGGTTGGTATGTGACCGAATTGAAAGTGCAAAGACGCAAAAAAGATGCATAAGAAAT
>JAZRYW010000004.1:0-29974 GCA_045600965.1 Bacteroidales bacterium
AATCTTTATGAGTCTTGTTTCGTCTTTTGAATTTGTCATTCAGTCACGTAGCCCGCTACGCTCCTTCATTTCGCATTCAAAATCCATAAACAATCTTTCATAAATCTTCACCAACTTATTTTATCATCATTCCATAACGAACCGAATATGAAAAAATCCTTTTTATTTCTCTGCACGCTTATGGCCATCTGCGCTTGCCATCAGAATCAGAACCCTTTCCTGACTGAGTGGGACACCCCCTACGGCATACCCCCCTTCGATCAGATCGAGAACTCCGACTATATGCCCGCCATACAGGCCGGCATCGAACAGACCAGGGCCGACATACAGGCCATCATCGACAATCCCGAAGAACCCACCTTCGAAAATGTGATTGCAGCGCTTGACAGGAGCGGCGCAACCCTCGAAAGGGTCAGCAACGTGCTCTTCAACATCAGCGAGAGCGACGCTTCGGATCAGCTCAATGCAATAGTTGACGAGGCTATGCCTCTGATTACAGCCGTTTCGGACGAAATACATATGAACGCAGGCCTCTATGCCAAGGTCAAGGCCGTCTATGATGCCGACCGGAGCGCGCTCACTCCCGAGCAGAAGATGCTCCTTAAGAACACCTACGAGGCTTTCGAGAACAACGGTATCGGCCTTGACGCCGAGGGACAGGCCCGCCTGAAGGAAATCAATGCCGCCCTGGCATCCCTTGCGCTCACTTTCGGCAACAACCTGCTTGACGAAAGCAATGCATTCAAGGCTGAATTCGGTTTCTCGGTAGCCAACTATTACGACAGGATGGCCGTCGAGGAGGACCGTGACCTTCGTGAAAGGATTTTCAAGGGCTACTCCCTCCGTGGCAACAACGGAAATGACAAGGACAACAAGGCCAACGTCCTGCGTCTGATGGAGCTCCGCATCGAAAAGGCGAAGCTTCTCGGATACAGCAATCCCGCAGAATGGATACTTCACGACAAGATGGCCGGCGACCCCGCGACGGTGGACAAGTTCCTTTCGGGCATTATGGATGCCGCAATGGCCCGCGCCCGTGAGGAGATGGCCGATATGCAGAAGATTATGGACCGTGACATAGCCGCAGGCCTTCTTCCCGAAGGCAGCGCCATCCAGCCCTGGGACTATATGTACTATGCTGAAAGGCTCCGCAAGGAACGTTACGACCTTGATGAGAACGAGGTGATGCAGTATTTCAAGATGGAGAACGTGCGCGCCGGCGTGTTCGGCAACGCCTCCCGTCTCTACGGCATCAGTTTCGAGCCTCTGGAGGGTGTCGCTCTCTACAATCCCGAATGCGAGGCGTTCAAGGTGACTGACGCCGACGGTTCCCTCATCGGCATCATCATCACCGACTACTATCCCCGCGACAGCAAGCGCGCAGGCGCGTGGATGACCAATTTCGTCAACCAGTGCGAAGGCGTGCGTCCCGTGATAGTCAATGTGGGCAACTTCAACAAGCCCTCCGCAGACCAGCCCGCGCTTCTGAACATCGATCAGGTGGAGACTATGTTCCACGAATTCGGGCACGCTCTCCACGGCCTGCTGAGCCAGTGCTCATACCTCGGTACAAGCGGGACCTCCGTAAAGCGCGACTTCGTCGAACTCCCCTCACAGATAAACGAGAACTGGGCGTTCGAACCTGAAGTGCTTGCGACCTATGCATTCCACTGGCAGACCGGCGAGGTGATTCCCGAAGAGCTGGTGGCCAAGGTTCAGGCAGCGGCCAACTTCAACCAGGGCTTCACTCTCGGTGAACTCTGCGCCGCCTCCATCCTTGATATGAAATGGCACGAACTCTCGTCCGTCGAGGGCATAGACGTTGATGCTTTCGAGCAGAAGGTCTGCAGCGAGATGGGCCTGATTGACCGTATCATACCCCGCTACCGCAGCACATACTTCAACCATATCTTCGGTTCAAGCGGATACAGCGCAGGCTATTACAGCTACCTCTGGGCTGAAGTGCTCGACAAGGACGCCTTCGAACTCTTCAAGCAGAACGGCATCTTCGACGCAGAGACCGCTATGAGTTTCCGCCACAATGTCCTTGAGAAGGGCGGCAGCGAGGAGCCTATGACCCTCTACAAGCGTTTCCGCGGCGCAGAACCGGATGCCGGAGCGCTGCTCAGGGCACGTGGACTTTGACTTATTTCACAATCAGGCGAAGGACTCTGCGGTTGATGGTGGTCACTATCTCGTAGGGGATGGTGCCCAGTTTGGCGGCGAGCTCCTCAACCCGGGGGTCTTCGCCGAATATGGTCACCATATCGCCTTCTTTGGCATCGATGCCGGTGATGTCCAGCATCATCACATCCATACAGATGTTGCCTATGGTGGGCACCTGATGCCCGTTGACCGAGAAGCAGGCATTGCCGCACCCGAACTTGCGGTCTATGCCGTCAGCGTAGCCTAAGGGGACGGTGGCGACAGTGCGGTGTCCTTCGATGGCCCCTTTGCGGCTGTAGCCGACCGTTCCGTCAGCGCTGTCCAGCTCCTTGATCTGTATGATCTTTGCCTTGAGGGAGGCCACGGGCCGTATATCCTCGTCGGGCAGAAGCTTGATTCCGTAGGCGCCTATGCCGAGGCGCACCATATCGAACGCATACTGGGGGAAGCGTTCTATTCCGCCGGTGTTCAGCGCGTGTTTGATGGGCCTGTAGCCTATGATGCCGCAGATGCTGTCATACATACTCTCGAAGGAGTTTATCTGCCGGAGGGTGAAGGAGTCGAACTGCTGCTCGTCCGAGCCCACCAGATGGGTGTAGACCGATTTGACATAGAGTGTGTCCTCGCGTGCGAGGAAGTCCTTCAAATCCTCCATATCACGTTCCATAAAGCCCACACGGTGCATACCTGTGTCGATGGGTATATGGACCGGATATGAGCGCATACCGCGCTTTCTGACGTATTGCCTGAAGGCATTGAGCGCGGAGACGCTTGGAAGCGCAGGCTCAAGGTTGAAATCGACGATCTCCCTGAAATAGTCGACACCGGGAGTGAAGACGAAAATGGGTGAGGATACACCGGCCATCCTCAATTCCGCACCTTCCCCGGCATATGCGACTCCGAGATAATCCACACCCAGCTTCTCGAGTTCGCAGGCTATCTGCTCCAGGCCGTGGCCGTATGCGTTGGCCTTGACCATAACGAGCAGCTTCGTGCCTTCGGCTATACGTCTGCGGAAATGGTCTATGTTGTATTTCAGATTGGAACTGCTCAGCTCCACTCTCGAGAAGTTTCTGACAAGTGCCATACGGGTTTGGTTTTGTGTCGCGAAGATATGAAAAATAAACGCAAAAGAGATAAAAAAAGCCGGCTCAAAACGGGCCGGCTTCTTTCATATCTGGGAAGATTGTTATTCTTCTCTTCTTCCACGGCGGTCACCGCGACGGCCGCCACGGCCACCACGGCGTTCGCCACCACGGCGTTCGCCCTGTTCAGCGCTCTGTGCGTTCACTGCAACACCTGCATTGGGGGAGAGGTCACGCTTGCCGTAAACTTCACCGTTGCAGATCCATACCTTGATACCGAGAACGCCGACCTTGGTGTGAGCCTCAGCCAGTGCATAGTCGATATCTGCACGGAAGGTGTGCAGAGGAGTACGGCCTTCCTTGAACATTTCGCTGCGTGCCATTTCAGCACCGCCGACGCGGCCGCTGATCTGAACCTTGATGCCTTCGGCACCGACGCGCATTGTGCTTGCGATGGCCATCTTGATGGCACGGCGGTATGAAACACGGCCTTCCACCTGACGGGCGATACTGTTGGCCACGATGTTGGCGTCAACTTCGGGGCGCTTCACTTCAAAGATGTTGATCTGAACTTCCTTGTTGCAAACCTTCTTGAGTTCTTCCTTGAGAGTCTCGACTTCCTTGCCGCCCTTGCCGATGATCACACCCGGACGAGCAGTATGGATGGTGACGGTGATGAGCTTGAGGGAACGCTCGATGACGATCTTGGAAAGGCTGGCCTTTGCAAGACGTGCTTCGAGGTACTCGCGGATCTTGGCGTCTTCGAGGATTCTGGTAGGATATTCACCGGTCCAGTTGGAGTCCCAACCACGGATGATGCCGATTCTGTTGCTGATAGGATTGGTTTTCTGTCCCATATTATGCCTCCTCCTTTACTTCGGGTTTAACTTCTTGAGCAGCCTTCCTGGTGCCGACGATGATGGTGACGTGGTTTGAACGCTTGCGGATGCGGCCGGCTCTGCCCTGGGGGCAGGGACGGATGCGCTTGAGCGTGCGGCCTTCGTCAACCATTATGGTCGTAACGTAAACGTTGCCGTTTTCGAGTTCCTTGCGGTCTGCTTCGTTCTTGGCTTCCCAGTTTGCGATGGCGCTGCGGAGAAGCTTTTCAAGACGGACTGAAGCCTCTTTCTTGGAGAATCTGAGGATATCCAGAGCGTGATTGACCTCTTCACCGCGGATGGTGTCTGCTACCAGACGCATCTTGCGGGGCGAGGTGGGGACGTCATTCAGCTTTGCTATAGCTGTCTGCTTCTTTATTTCTTTAAGCCTGTCGGCCATTTGTTTTTTTCTTGATCCCATGTCGTAATCCAGTTAAAATTGTTTAGCGATTACCAGAGTGACCCTTGAAGGTACGTGTAGGTGCGAATTCACCGAACTTGTGACCCACCATATTTTCTGTTACATATACCGGAATAAATTTGTTTCCGTTGTGAACAGCGATTGTGTGGCCGACGAAATCCGGAGATATCATACTTGAACGAGACCAAGTTTTGATGACCTCTTTCTTCATCGTACCGGCGTTCATAGCCAGTACTCTTTTTTCCAAACTGTCCTGAATGTAAGGACCTTTTCTTAATGAGCGACTCATAATCTCTTAATTTATTCCGTTATTTTTTCCTTCTTTCAATGATGAACTTGTTTGAAGTCTTCTTAGGATTACGAGTCTTGTAACCTTTGGCCATCAAGCCCTTGCGTGAACGGGGATGTCCACCGGAAGCGCGGCCTTCACCACCACCCATAGGGTGATCGACAGGGTTCATTACAACACCACGGTTACGAGGTCTGCGACCGAGCCAGCGACGGCGTCCGGCCTTTCCGTGAGACTCCAGATTGTGGTCAGGGTTGGACACCGTACCGATTGTTGCGCGGCAGGTCACGAGCACCATCCTGGTCTCGCCTGAAGGGAGACGGAGAACGGCGTGGGTGCCTTCGCGGGCTGCAAGCTGAGCGTAGGTGCCGGCGGAACGTGCCATAACGGCGCCGCAGCCGGGACGGAGCTCGATGCAGTGTACGAGTGTACCGAGCGGAATTTCAGAAAGAGGGAGAGTGTTTCCCACTTCAGGAGCTACACCCTTGCCGGATGCGATGATCTGGCCGACCTTGAGGCCGTTGGGGGCGATGATATAACGTTTTTCACCATCCTGATATACAACCAGGGCAATGCGTGCACTGCGGTTGGGGTCGTATTCGATGGTCTTGACGGTTGCCGTGTATTCGTCCTTGTCGCGAAGGAAGTCGACAATACGATACATCCTCTTGTGACCGCCACCGATGTAACGTACGGTCATTTTACCCTGGTTGTTGCGGCCGCCGCTCTTGCGGAGGGGCTTCAGCAGGGACTTTTCAGGGGTCGTGCAAGTGATGTCATCAAATGCGCTGATGACCTTGTTTCTTGTACCGGGAGTAACCGGTTTGAATTTACGTACTGCCATTTCCTTAAATGTTGCTATAGAAATCTATCTTGTCACCTTCAGCCACGCTGACAAAAGCTTTCTTGAAATTGTTTGCGCGACCTGTCAAATAGCCGGCTTTTGTGAAGCGGCTCTTCTTCTTACCGTGGTAGTTAACAGTGTTGACATCAACAACTGAAACATTATACATCTTCTCTATCGCCTTCTTGATTTCGACTTTGTTGGCGTCAACGTCAACAAGGAAACCATACTGGTTCAGCTTTTCACCAGCAAGCGTCATTTTCTCGGTTACGAGAGGTCTGATAATTATTCCCATTGCTTCCTTGATTATTTGCGTCTGCTTGCTATGATATCCTGAACGCCGTCAACCATAACGAGACGGTTGGAGTTCATAATGGCGTAAGTGTTGATTTCGTTAACGGTGATAACGCTTACTTCAGGCAAATTGCGAGACGAGAGGTAAATATTGTTTGAATTTTCAGGAAGCACGACAAGAGTCTTGCGGCCATAGGACTTCAGATTCTGGAGAATCTGGATGAACTCCTTGGTTTTGGGAGCTTCCATAGCGAACGGCTCAACCATAACGAGCGCATCTTCCTTCACTTTATAGGAAAGTGCCGAGTAGCGGGCAAGCTGTTTGAGCTTCTTGTTGAGTTTGAAACGGTAATCGCGGGGTCTGGGACCGAACACGCGGCCACCGCCTACATAGATATTGGACTTCAAGCTGCCGTGACGAGCTCCTCCGCCGCCTTTCTGGCGACCCATCTTCTTGGTGCTGTGGGAGTTCTCGTGGCGTTCCTTACACTGGTGGGTTCCCTGACGCTGGTCTGCGAGGAACTGCTTAACGTCGAGATAAATGGCGTGATCGTTGGGTTCGATGGCGAAAATTTCGTCATCAAGAACAGCTTCCTTTCCTGAAGCCTGTCCGTCAATTTTGTAAACTGCGAGTTTCATAGACGTTAATCCTCCACAATGATATAAGAACCTTTGGATCCCGGAACGGAACCCTTGACAATGATGAGATTGTTTTCGGGGATGATTCTGATGACCTGAAGGTTGAAGACCTTGACGCGGTCTCCGCCCATCTGGCCGGCCATTCTCATACCTTTGAAAACTCTTGAAGGCCAAGATGATGCACCCAGTGAACCAGGATGACGAAGTCTGTTGTGCTGGCCGTGGGTAGTACCACCTACACCCTGGAAACCGTGGCGCTTCACAACGCCCTGGAATCCCTTACCTTTAGAAATACCGGTGATGTCGACATAGTCGGTCTCACCTTCTCCGAGCTTGAGCTTAAGGTCAGCTACTGTCAGAGTGTCTCCCAGCTTGACACTGTCGCAATCGAAGTCCCTGAACTCGACGACTTTCTTCTTGGGAGTGGTTCCTGCCTTTTCAAAATGGCCCTTGAGAGCCTTGCTGGTGTGTTTTTCTTTCATTTCGTCATAGGCAAGCTGTACAGCGGCATAACCATCTTTTTCTACTGTACGGATTTGCGTGACAACACACGGACCAGCTTCGATAACGGTGCATGGCAGATTTTTACCAGCGGCATCGTAAACGGAAGTCATTCCGATTTTTTTTCCAATTAATCCAGGCATGGTTGTTAATTTGGTGTTTATTAATAAGTTATAATTACAGCCGCATTTTGCGGGGCTGCAAATATACAACAAAATTGTTAATAAACAATAGGAATTGTTAATAAGAATCTGTTTTGAAATGGTTCACGAAAATTATTATAGGTTATTTTTCAGTAGATTTTTTGATGATTTGAAGGAGCAACGGGGGTCCGTTGTGACTGAAAAGCATCGAAAAATATGCGAAAAAGAAACATAAGTATTGAAGTTAATCATTTCAAAACAGATTCTAAAACTACCTCAATCAGGCCATTGAACCGCCAACAATGTCCAGAATCTCGTTGGTGATGGCCATCTGACGCCTCTTGTTGTATTCGAGAGTCAGTTCGTCGAGCAGTTTCTCACCGTTGTCGGTGGCCGTCTGCATTGCAACGGTGCGCGCCGCGTGCTCTGCCTGGGTGGTGTCCAGAAGCACCGTATGAAACTTGAGCCGGAGCACCATGGGCAGCATTTCCTTCGCGAGGGTCACGGCATCCGGTTCGACTGTCACGTCACGGTCAGGGGCATCGGGCGCATCCCCCTGAGCAAGGATATTCCCGGCATCGAAGGGAAGAAAGACGGTGTGAACCGGAGGGCAGGATGCCGCCGAGGCGAAATGGCTGTACACAAGGATAACCCTGCCCACCTTGGCATCGAGGAACCTCTCCGTCAGCAGGTCGGCGAGTTCTGCCGCTTCCGCATAGTCCTGCTTCTCCGACAGCCGGCTCCAGTCAGCGCTTACGGCTATCGACCTTTTGCGCAGATCTTCGGCGATCTTGCGGCCGATGACATACACTTCTATGTCCCCGGGTGAGCGTCCTTCCTTGAGCAGGGCGTCATAGACAGCGTGGAATTCCTTTATGACATTGGCGTTGAAACTTCCGCAAAGGCTTCCGGAAGAGGAGAATGCCACTACGGCCACCCTGTCCGATCCGTTGCCTGATGTGAAGGCGTCGGGGAGGGAGTCCCTGAGCTGTGACAGGATGCCGGCAAGCCCGGCCTCGAAGGATATGAGGTTGCCCATCGCGGCCTGAGCGCGATGGAGCTTGGCCGAAGACACCATCTTCATGGCGGAAGTGGTCTTCAGCGTGCTCTTGACCGAACTGATCCTTGTCTTTATCTCCTTGAGGGATGCCATGGCCTTAACTGTTCTGCCGTTTCAGGCCGTCCGCCACGGAAGCTGCCTCCTTTTCGATGGCAGAGGTGATGCCTTCATCGATGACTCCCGCCGCCAGCCTGTCAAGCACATCCTCCCTGTGAAGAGCCCGCATACGGTCGAGGAACTCCTTCTGGAAGCGCGGCACGTCCTCGGGGGCTATTTCCTTCATAAGGGCGTGTGTGCCGCAGTAGAGTATGGCCACCTGCTCTCCAACAGGCATAGGGCTGTATTGCGGCTGGACAAGCAGAAGATTGTTCTTGCGGCCCTTGTCGATGGTCATAGCCGTGATGGGGTCCATATCGCTGCTGAATTTCGAGAAGGCCTCAAGCTCGCGGAACTGGGCCTGGTCTATCTTCAGTGTTCCGGCCACCTTCTTCATCGACTTTACCTGCGCGCTTCCCCCGACTCGGGATACGGAGATGCCCACGTTGATGGCGGGGCGGAAACCCTGGTTGAAGAGGCCCGTTTCGAGGAATATCTGGCCGTCGGTTATGGATATGACGTTGGTGGGTATGTATGCGGAAACGTCACCGGCCTGAGTCTCGATTATGGGCAGCGCCGTCAGCGAACCGCCCCCGCGGACCTTGCCCCGGAGGCTTTCAGGCAGGTCGTTCATCTTTTCGGCGACGTCCTGCTGTCCAATGATCTTGGCGGCGCGTTCAAGCAGCCTGGAATGGAGGTAGAATATGTCACCGGGGTATGCCTCGCGGCCGGAGGGCCTGCGGAGGATGAGGGAGACCTCCCTGTATGCCACGGCCTGCTTCGAAAGGTCGTCATACACCACGAGGGCGTGGCGGCCCGTATCGCGGAAATATTCGCCTATGGCGGCCCCGGCGAAGGGGGCGTAGTACTGCAGAGCGGCGGGGTCGGCTGCGGTTGCAGAAACCACCACGGTGTAGTCCATCGCGCCGCGTTCGCGCAGTTCCCTGACAATGCCGGCCACGGTGGAGCCTTTCTGTCCGATGGCAACGTATATGCAGTATACGGGATTGCCGGAAAGATAACCTGCGCGCTGGTTGAGGATGGTATCTATTGCAAGGGCTGTCTTTCCTGTCTGGCGGTCACCTATTATAAGTTCCCTCTGTCCCCTTCCTATGGGAATCATCGCATCCACAGCCTTGAGCCCTGTCTGAAGCGGCTCGCTGACCGGCTGGCGGAATATCACACCCGGGGCCTTGCGCTCGAGAGGCATTTCGGTAAGTTCACCTTCGATGGCTCCACGTCCGTCCAGAGGTTCTCCCAGCGGGTTGATGACCCTTCCGAGCATCGATTCGGAAACTTTTATGGATGCTATGCGGCCGGTGCGGTGCACTTTCATCCCTTCCTTGATGTGGTCGGTGGGACCGAGAAGGACTGCACCCACGTTGTCTTCCTCGAGATTCATCACGACGGCCATTATGCCGTTGTCGAACTCGAGCAGTTCACCTGCCTGCGCGTTGGTCAGCCCGAATATGCGGACCACTCCGTCGCTGACCTGTAGAACTTCTCCCATCTCCCGGAATTTCAAGGAGATGTCCATATCCTTGAGCTGCTGCAGGAGCACTTCCGACACTTCACTCGGTTTGATGTTTGCTGCCATAATCTGCTGTTATATGATTCTGCGGTTTTTTTCTTTGAATTCGCGTCTGAGGTCATCCAGCTGCCGCCTTACGCTGGCATCCACGACCCCGTCGTCCACTGAGAATATGAAGCCTCCGATGATCTGCGGGTCAATGGACGTAACCATCTCGGCGGTGTAGCCCTCCTTTCCCACAAACTCGCGCAGGCGCTGTTCGAGCCCCGGGGCGGGAGAGGCGGTCACAAGGGAGCAGCTCAGAATGCGGCGGGAACTCCTGTACTGGCGGATGAATGAATTGATCACGAGCAGGATAATATCCTCCCTGTTGTTCTTGATGACAAGCCTCATCACACGCATCAGTTCGTCTGCGGGCTCCTCCGATATGGCCGAGGCGATCAGATCCAGTTTGTCCCCGTCAGGCACCGGGGCGGGAGCCGTCACGAACTTCAGCAGCCCTTCGGTGCGGCGGAGACGTTCGAACAGGACAGCCGCCTGTCTGTATACGACCGGCCCTCCTCCCGTGTAATCCACGAGTTTCAGCAGGGCCTTTGCATACCTCGAAGCGATTATCCCGTCGTTCATACTAACTGAGTTTTCCTGCCCGGATTCCGTCCATCTCGTCCATCATCCTTTCTATAAGGTCTTCCTGCGACTTGTCGTCGGACAGCTTCGCGCGGAGTATCTTCTCCGCCATCTCAACCCCCAGAAGGGCTGTCTGACGGCGGATTTCGTTCAGCGCGCTCTGCTTTTCGGCCTCGATCTGCACCTTTGCCGCCTCCATTATCTTCTGAGCTTCGGCACGGGCCTCCTCGCGGGCCTGTTCCACGATGCGTTCACCTGCACCGGCGGCCTCCTTGAGGATGCGGGTCTGCTCACGTGCCGCCTCCTCCACTATCCTGGCCTGGTCTTCAGTGACTTTCTGCAGGCTCAGACGGGCCTCTTCGGCCTTCGCCAGAGACTCGTCTATGTGCTTGCTGCGCTTGTCGACCATACCCGTGATGACGGGGAAGCCGAACTTCGCCAGAACGAAGAACAGCAGAAGGAAGATAACGGTCATCCAGAAAAGGAGACCTGCATCCGGCATAAGAAGATCCATCGCCTTGAACCGTTACAGTGAAAGGAGGCAGACGAGGATTGCGAAGAGGCAGACACCCTCCACAAGCGCACCGATGATAAGCATACTTGTACGGATGGAGTTTGCCGATTCGGGCTGGCGTGCCGTTGCTTCCATAGCCGCCTTGCCTATCTTGCCGAGGCCAATGCCGCCTGCTATCGCTGCGATACCGGCGCCGATGGCACCGGCCAATTTTGACAGGCCTGATGCTGCGGCCGCTTGAAGAATTGCTGTAAGAATCATAATATCTTTTATTTAAGTTGATGTTTCAATTCAGCCGTCTCACTTTCGCCCTCCTGACGCGACAGACCTATGAATACGGAGGACAGCATAGTGAACACGTATGCCTGAATGAATGCCACAAGACATTCCAGACAGTCCATGAAGAATCCGAAGAACACGGCGATAACCGTCAGGGAACCGTTGATGACAGCCCCCATCCTGGCGGTGATGAAAATGACGCAGACCACGCCTATTATCATCGCGTGACCGGCCATAATATTGGCGAACAGCCTTATCATCAGTGAGAAGGGCTTGGTGAGGATGCCGACTGTCTCTATCAGGGGCATTATGGGCGCCGGGGCCTTGAGGAACAGGGGGACGTCGGGCCACAATATGTCCTTCCAGTAATGTCTGTTCCCGAACAGGTTGGTGGCGAAGAAGGTGCACAGGGCCAGCACGAGAGTGACGGCTATGTTGCCCGTGACATTGGCTCCGCCGGGGAAGAACGGGATGATGCCCAGAAGATTGTTTATGAATATGAAGAAGAATGCTGTCAGAAGGTATGGCGCATAACGCCTGTAGTCCTTTCCGACCGCATCCCTTATGATGTCGTTATATACCATACTGACAATCATCTCCACAAGGCCGGCCAGCCCTTTAGGGGCCTCCTTGAGCGCATCGTGGCGTCTGTACCATCTGCTGGTGGAAAGGATCAGCAGGGCAATCAGCGCTGAGGCGAACAGCAGAGAGAGCACGTTCTTTGTGATGGATATGTCCAGCGGACGTACGGGGCCACCGGGCCCGTCCTCGACCACCTTGCCGGCATATTTCCCTTCATCCGCAATCCTGAATCCCTTCCACTGCGCTCCATCCTCCAGCCTTGACGAGAGGAAGCAGTGCGCTCCGGAAGCGCGGCTGAACACTATGACCGGGAGCGGAAGTTCGACGTTCCTGCCGCCGAAGGTGGCGATGTGCCAGAAATAGCTGTCCCCCACGTGCTCGAATATGATTTCCGTCACGTTGAGGTCCGCCTCATCCTGTGGAGCGCCGTTCTGCGCCGAGGCAACCTGCACGGAGGCAAGCAGGGCAATCAATACTGCTATGTGACGGAGGACTCTCATTGTTCTGCGAACACTTCGATGCTGTTTGAATCTACCGACACGAAGCCGGCTTTGATGTGAAGGTTCCTGCGAAGGCCTTCCTCCTGCCATACTATGTTTCCGCAGGTGAGGGAAGAAATCAGAGATGCGTGGTTATACAGCACGGTGAACCTCCCGAGGGTCCCGGGAAGCTCCACTGCCGACGAAACCGTGTCCAATATGACCTTTTCGGGGGTTGTCACCCTGATATGCAGCATCCTGTCACCCATAGCCTACCTACCCTGTTCCATTATCCTGTGACCCTTTTCGATGGCCTCCTCAATGGTTCCCACGTTGAGGAAAGCCTGTTCGGGCAGATCGTCCACCTCTCCGTCGAGTATCATATTGAAGCCTTTTATGGTGTCTTCTATGTTGACCATGACACCGGGGACCCCGGTAAACTGCTCCGCCACGTGGAATGGCTGGGAGAGAAACCTCTGCACGCGCCTTGCGCGGTTGACGGTGATCTTGTCGGTGTCCGACAGTTCGTCCATCCCGAGGATGGAGATGATGTCCTGCAGCTCCGCATAGCGCTGCAGTATCTGCTTGACGCGCTGGGCTGTGTTGTAGTGCTCCCGGCCCACGACGTTGGGGTCGAGTATGCGTGAGGTGGAGTCAAGGGGGTCAACGGCGGGGTAGATGCCGAGTTCCGCTATCTTCCTGCTGAGCACCGTGGTGGCGTCAAGATGCGAGAATGTGGTTGCCGGAGCGGGGTCGGTCAGGTCGTCGGCGGGCACATATACAGCCTGGACGGAGGTGATGGAACCGTTTTTGGTTGAGGTGATGCGTTCCTGCATCTGTCCCATTTCCGTGGCAAGGGTGGGCTGGTAACCCACTGCGGACGGCATACGGCCGAGCAGCGCGGACACCTCCGATCCCGCCTGTGTGAAACGGAAGATGTTGTCTATGAAGAAGAGTATGTCGCGTGGACCTTCCCCGGTATGGCTGTCTCGGAACGATTCGGCAAGAGTCAGGCCTGAAAGCGCAACCGACGAGCGGGCTCCGGGGGGCTCGTTCATCTGGCCGAACACCATCGCCACCTGCGATTTGGCGACTTCGTCGTAATCGACTTTCGACAGGTCCCATTCACCACGCTGCATACCCTCGGAAAACTCCTTTCCGTAACGTATCACGTCGGATTCCAGCATCTCGCGGAGCAGGTCATTGCCCTCACGGGTACGCTCGCCCACGCCCGCGAAAACCGAGAATCCGTTGTGCTTCTTGGCGATGTTGTTGATAAGTTCCTTGATGAGGACGGTCTTTCCGACTCCCGCGCCTCCGAAGAGTCCGATCTTGCCGCCCTTCAGATACGGCTCCAGAAGGTCGATGACCTTGATTCCCGTGAACAGCACGTCACTGGATGTGGTCAGGTCCTCGAATTTGGGAGGCTCACGGTGGATGGGCAGGGCGCCTTCAGTGGCAAGGGGGCGCATACCGTCGATGCCTTCACCCACCACGTTCATCACACGGCCCCTTATCTGGGCGCCGACCGGCATAGTGATCGGTGAACCGAGGCAGACAGCCTCCATACCGCGTCTGAGGGAATCGGTGCTGTCCATTGCCACACAGCGTACGGTGTCCTCACCGATATGCTGCTGTACCTCCACGATGAGGGCCTTCCCGTCATCCCTGGTGATGGAAAGGGCATCGTGGATGTTCGGGAGTTCGCTCTCCCGTTCGTGCGGTATTTCAAAATGGATATCAATGACCGGCCCGATGACCTGGCTGACCCGTCCTGTCCTGTGTTGAATCATTTTACGGAATTTGTTTTCGCAAAGATACAAAAATTCTTACTTTTGCAGGGCATAGATTCTTATCCTATGAGCAAGATTTCACTCTTCCTGTCCTCTGCCGCAGTCCTGCTTGCATCGGGCTGCATAGAGCATTACGACAATTATATCGACGTCCGCCACACCATCGCTTTCGAGACCGTGGAGCAGAACATCACGGCCGGACCGACCGCCTACGGCGAAAACCTTATGGAAGGCTACTTTGCCGATGGAAGCGGTTATGAAAGGATAAGGGAATACACCGACAGCCAGACCGGCCTCGTCTTCCCGATAAATACGGTCGGCGGCGTGTGCGACTTCTCCAATGGCGGATGCGCCGTGTCCTCCTGGTGCGACAAGGAGGACGCCTCCATCGGGAACAGGTGCAGCGTGTTCTTCAAGGATGCCGTCACCCTGTGCGGAGGAGTCAACGGCTCAAAGCGGTTCCTGCTGGTCTACGGGCCGGAACCTGTGAGGATACATTTTGCGGGAGCGGGAGAGTCCATGATCTTCACAGGCCTCTCGATAGCCAATACCACCTATGCCCGCGGGGCGATGCTCGAGGGGACAGACAGCTGCCGCAAGCTCGACAAGGAGCACGAGGACTGGTTTTCGGTGACCTTCACCGGCTACAACACCCTCAGTGAGAAGACTGGCAGCGTGGAATATTTTCTTGCCGATTTCAGGGACAACACCCAGGTAAGGCAGGGATGGGATGAGGTTGCGCTGAAATCCCTCGGGGAGATCGCCGCCCTTGAAATTTCCTTCAACGGCTCCGACAGGACCGCCACTGCGCTCAACACTCCTCCCTACTGCTGCATCGACAACATCACCCTCTACAAGCGCATTCAGACCTTGTGACAAGGTCGGCAAGAACTATGGCCGCCGCTGACTCCACTATGACCGGAGTGCGCAGGCAGAAGCATACGTCGTGCCTTCCCCTGATGCTGACCCGGCTCACGCGGCCTGCAGCGTAGTCATAGCTGATCTGCGTCGCGCTGATGCTCGAGGTGGGCTTGAATGCCACCCTGAACACTATCTGATTGCCGTTCGACAGCCCGCCGTTGACGCCCCCGCAATGGTTGGTGGCGGTGGTGCCCTCCGCATCGAGGTAGGTGTCATTATGCTCGGAGCCACGGCTGCGCGCTGCGGCGAATCCGTCACCGAATTCGACTCCCCTCACACCGGGGATGGAGAAGATGAAGTGCGACAGGGACGATTCCACTGAATCGAAGAAAGGTTCCCCTATGCCTGCGGGAATGCCGTCCACGCGGCATTCCACTATTCCTCCGAGGGAGTCGCCTTCACGGGCCGCCTTCTCAAGGGCGCTTTCCACTGCCTCCCTGTCAGCGAACGGCACTCCGCCTATTTCCTTGATGGAGGCGCTGACGGTGACGCCGGGCAGCATCATCCGGGCCACTGTCCCCGCCGCCACAATGGGCAGCGTCATACGGCCGGAGAAGATGCCGCCTCCGGGGAAGGCGCGTCCATAGCGGACGGATGACACGAAATCGGCGTGTCCGGGCCTGTGGAAGGTGAGCGATTCGTAGTCCCCGGAACGGGTGTCACTGTTGCGGAAACTGATTGTGACCGCGCCCCCGTCCGTCCTGCCGGAGGCATCCGTACCCTCTATCAAAGGAATATCATCCTCCCTTCTTGCAGTGGTGTACGGCTTTCCGGGCGCACGCCTGCGTATGTCTTCCGAAAGATCCTCCGCCGAAATCCGGATGCCGGCGGGCACACCCTCGATACGGACGCCCAGAGTGGGCGTGTGTGATTCTCCGAACAGAGTGACTTTCAGTGATTTTCCGAATGTGTTCATCATTTCCCCTTGATTATGAAGTCATAGAAGCCCGGGAAAGACTTGCTGATGCAGCCGGTGTCATCGATGTCCAGTCTTCCCGATGTCATACGTGAAAGAATCGTAAGCGCCATCGCAAGGCGGTGGTCGCCGTGCGAACTTACCGCCGCGCCGCAAAGAGTCTGCCCGGGACGCAGGCCGTCCACGAACACGCAGCCGTCACGACAGAATATCCCGGCGCCTGTCTTCGCAATCTCGCTGCAGAACGAGGCGACCCTGTCGCTCTCCTTGTTGCGGAGACGCTCTACGCCGCTTATCCTGCTTCTTCCGCTGCATCCCAGGGCTACGGCCACAAGGGCGGGGAAGAGGTCGGGCGTATCCGTGATATCCGTATCGAAAGGCCGCAGGATACTCCTGCGTATGCTGATTTCACTGTCCTGTGGCTCACCTTTGACAACAATGTCCGCTCCGCACCGGGAGAGGATGTCCATTATTGCGCGGTCCCCCTGGACGGAACGAAGGTTCATACCCCTTATCGTCGCCTCTCCGAGCAGCAGACCTGCGGCGAGCATCATCGCCGCTCCGCTCCAGTCCCTCTCTATCCTGTACTGCGGGCAAGGCCGGTAATGCTGGCCTCCCGGAATGCGGAAAACGGGCCTTTGCGCGCTGCCGTCGACCGTAATGCCTATCCCGAAGTTGCGGAGGACCTCCACCGTCATCATCAGGTAGGGTATGCTTGTCGGCTCCTCGACCGCCAGCACGCTGTCCCCCTCACAGAGGGGCAGGGCATAGAGAAGCCCTGTTATGATCTGCGACCCTTCTGCTCCGCTGACGGTGTATAGGCCGCTGCGCAGACGTCCGCGCACGGTGCAGGGCAGATGGGACGCATCTATGAACTCCGTCCTGAGGCCCATCTGCTCCAATTGGCAGCACTGCCCGGCTATGTCCCGTCCGAGCAGGGTGCCCTTTCCCGCAATGATGGTCCTGCTTGTGTCAGCCTGCTGGGGCAGCACTCTGCAAAGGGGTATCATCATCCTTGCAAGAAGACCGGATTCCCCGACGAACAGTATCTTTCCGCGGAACTGCTCGGCCACATCCATAGCGCTGGCTATGTCGTCCGCAAGGACCGTCCTGCCGAAAAGGGATGAATAGTTGCGGTCACCGGCAAGCGCGGAGGCTATGATTACCCTCTGGGCGTAACTTTTTGAAAGGGGTGCCGATATGCTGCCAAGAGCAATCCTGCAGCGCGGTGGAAGACAGTCATACCGGGTCGTCTGACCTTCCGCCGAGCGTTCCCGCCTTGTGAGAGCTACATAGTTCAAGGGCGAACCGTTCCTGACGGCCTCCTCCCGGGAGCCGCTCCACTGCTCCCCCATAGCGAAGGCAATGAGCCTCGAAGTCCTGGGGAAGAATGAATACAGGCCTGTCAGCCTGCGCTCCTCGGCCTGGTTCTCCGCCCGGCAGACAACCTTGGCTATGTCCCCTCCCTTGCGGTAGCAGGCGAAGACAATGGCCCTGAGATCCTTTCTCTGGGGAGTGGTGTCAAAATTATGGTATGAGACGATGACGGTGCATTTCCTCCTTTTCGCGGCGGCCACCAGTTCGGCCGATTCCTTATCAGGCATCCCGATGGGGATGTCCACCATCTCGAATCCGGCCTCTATGGCATTCATCAGCAGCGCTGCGGCCTCCTGAGGATTTTTCCGGCCGATGTGGCAGGCGGCCAGCAGGCGGCATTTCCGGGGCATTTCCGAAAGTGAGCGCATTTCCCCGGCGGAAAGGCTGCACGAGTCGAGCCGCAGTTCCACGTGACACTGCTCAACGCTTCCGACAACTGCCCTTATGTATGCAGGGTCGTCGCGTATTATGCTGTAACAGGTGCTGCGGCAATCCGTGTTCATCTTTTCCGAAGGCTTTTTGCGAATTCGAGCAGATTGTCGTAATAGCCCACGATATCCAGTTCGCTGCGGTCCCTGTAGGCGTATTTGGTGCCCACCAGCACTGCCGGTATCCCGGCATTGTTGCCGAACCTGATGTCCGAGGAGGTGTCACCCACCATAAAGCATCTGGTATAGTCTATTTCCGGATAATCCTCACGTATCTTGAGAGCCATACCGGGATTGGGCTTGCGGTTGAAGCTGTTCTTGTCGTGGTCGGTGCAGCTGTATATCCTGTCAATGCGGCCTCCGTGCGACTCGATTTCGGAGGTCATATAGCCGTTGACCTCCTTCAGGTCGTTCATTGTCATCAGCCCGAGGCCTACCCCGCGCTGGTTGGACACTATGAATATCCTTGAGAACAGGCCGGCAAGTATCTCCATAGCCTCGAACACCCCGTCGATCCACTCGAACTCCTCGGGGCAGGTGACGTATGATTCGGGAATCTGGACGTTGATGACTCCGTCCCGGTCGAGGAAAAGGGTGTCGAAGGGCTTGTGACGCCCGTGACGGAAGTCGTAGTCGGCGTTTGCCGAGGCCTCCTCGTCGGAAATGTCCATAAAGTAGCCGTCCGATACAAATCCGCACAGATAGCCGGAATATACGACTGCCTGGAAGTAATCCTCCCACAGGGAGAATTCGTCGGGATACAGCATCATCTCGCTGCGGCTTACGATGAACACGCCTGCGCTGGCGTATCCGCTCTCGCAATATTCCGGAGGCGCAATCCAGCTGACCTGCGAATCGCGACGGTCGACCCCTATGGAGCAGTAGCGGCTGAAGGCGAACATCTTCTTGAGCGCAAGTGTCGCCTGCGCCCCCTTGGCGCGGTGGAAATCGAGCATTGCCGCATAGTCGAGAGTGTGATAGATGTGCCCGTAAATGACAAAGACATCCTCCTGGGTCACTTCGCTGAGCGCGCGCTTGAGAGAGCCGCCGTCGGTCCCGCCCCCGCCGGCAGTCACAATGTTCGTGAAGCCCGCCGCGAGAAGGCTTTCCCTGGTATATTGGGGTATCGTCTTGCCCGCAACCTCCCTGCCGCAGGCCGGATTGTCTGTAAGAATGATGCACTCCATGTTATTTTCCGAACAGTTTGCCGACTTCCTTCCGAAGGTCCCCGGGGTCACCCTTTATGAATTCGGGGATGTTGTATGACTTGAGCCTCTGCGTGTTGTGGGATGCCTTCCTCTGCGGCAGCAGGAAAGGTTTCGAGAACGTTCCGTCCTCCCTGACGTGGGCTATGAAAAGTCTGGTATAGCGACCGTCGATGCGCCTGCTGCTGAATATCACCCATTTCCCGTTGGACGACCAGCTGTGGTAGCTTTCGGTGTCGGGGCTGTTGAGCTCCTCTGCGGGTGAGGCGGCCCCTGTTTCAAGGTCGAGTGTCCACAGGTCAGCCTCACGGTGCCAGATGGGAAATGTGGCGTAGGCGGATGCGGTGAACATCAGGGTGTTGCCATATATTCTCGGGAACGAGACCGACAGGGAGTCGCAGCGGAAGACCTCGCGGGGCTCCCCGGTGAAGCGGCCGTCCTCGAAATCGATGGACATCAGGCGATAATGCAGGTCTGCGCGGTTGCGGGGAAGCGCTCCGACAGTGTCGGCGGCGCAGTAGTAAAGCCTGCTTCCGTCAGGATTCCAGGCGGGGAAGGTCTCGAGCGCTCCGGGAGTGTCAAGGGCCGGATGGATGGTGACAGAATCGGTCTGCAGGTCCATAAGTATGATGTCGGAAGAGGTGTCGTACACCTCCACGGGTTGGCTGTCGTCGATGGAGAAGCACTGGAGGGTGGTGTTGGACGAGAATGCCACATAACGTCCGGAAGGATGCCAGGCCGGGTAGGTCCCCTGCCTGTGCGGCCCTGTCTGAGCCAGATTGACCAGTCTGGCCGCGCTGTCGCCGACTATGACGGTTCCGCCTCCCTTGCCCCTGGCGTGGAAGAGCATCCTGCCGGGATCCCCTCCGCTGAAGGTGTGGCAGTTTATGCAGCCGCCGCCATTGACCTTGTTGGTCAGGACAGGGTGCTCCCTATAGGAGGACAGTTCCCTGGCATAGATGCCCATAAGGTTCCAGCTCTCGTAGCCCGGCTCGATGAGGCGGTATGCGATGTAGGGGTCGACGGGGTCGTGGGAGATGAACACGGGGAAGGCGTCGTAGCGGCGGCCTTTCCTGTCACCCCTGTTCCAGGCGCTTACCTCGAACCAGAGAGTGTCTCCCGAGCGCTTGCTGTCCACCTTGCATCTGCTGCCGTCGGCCATATCGAAATTCAGATTGGCAATCCCTTCGGGGACGGTTACGCACACATAGTCCGGAAAGATGGGCGGATATCCGCTCACCTGCTCATACTCCGAAGGCGAGCAGGATGCCGCAAGGAGTATCAGTGCTATTGTTCCGGCTATTCTTTCAACCATCTGTCAAGCCATTCGAAGTACACCCTGTGCCAGTGTATGGAGTTCTGGGGCTTGAGCACCCAGTGGTTTTCATCGGGGAAGAGCAGCATCTGCGAAGGCACTCCCATCATCTGGGCGGCGTTGAAGGCCGCCATACCCTGGTCTACCGGAACGCGGTAATCCTTTTCTCCGTGTATGACCAGAATGGGGGTGTTCCAATTCTTAACCAGTTTGTGAGGCGAGTTGGCATAGTGGCGCCTTGCGACGGGATTGTCGCTCCAGGGCGCTCCGCTCTGGGGTACGTCGCTCATCGCTATGCCTCCGTTGTCCCAGTTGGGGAACCACATCTCCTCGGTTTCCATATACATATGCTCCTGGTTGAAGATGCCGGCGTGAGCCACGAAGCAGTCGAAGGTGTTGTTGTGCATTCCTGCGAGGTAGTATACCGAATACCCGCCGTAGGATGCGCCCGCAGCGGCCATCTTGCCGACATAGGGCTCAGCCTTCAGGGCTTTTGCGGCGGAGAGGTAGTCCTGTATGTTCTGACCGCAGTAGTCGCCGGAGATCTGCTCGCACCATTCCTGTCCGAAAGCCGTTGTGCCGCGGCGGTTGGGCAGGACGACGATATATCCTCTGGCGGCCATAAGACGATAGTTCCATCGGTATGACCATTCCTGTGTTATCGCTCCCTGAGGCCCTCCGAGGCAGATGAGTATTGCCGGGTATTTCTTCGACGCATCGAAATGGGGAGGATAGATGACCCAGGTGAGCATCTTCTTTCCGTCCGTGGTGGTAATCCACCGGTCCTCCATACGGCATTGGTCAAGTTGGGCAAGGATGTCGTCGTTCTCGGTGGTGAGCTGCTTCCAGCTGCCGTCCGCAAGGTCGACGGACACTATCTCGGAGGGGCGCATCATACTTGCATTGGTGGTGATGATGCGGTCTGAAAGGACAACCGGCGCACCGAAGTCATACCATTCGCCCTGAGGCGAAACCTGATGGAAGGACCCTTCGAGATCAATGTTCCATATCCCGCCCAGGCCTTCGACAAGGCTGCTGAAATATATGCTCTTCGAATCGGGAGCCCACGCGGGGGAGGAGACGTTGTATTTGAAACCGGTTGTGAGTTCGCGTATCTCTCCGGAAACTGTCTCGGCGATGAAAAGCCTCGACTTGTCCGCTTCATATCCGCCGCGGGCCATACTGAGCCAGGCCACGTACCTGCCGTCGGGTGAGAACACGGGGTCCGTGTCATATCCCGGCATACCTTCCGTAACGTTCCATTCTGCGCCGCTGCTGAGGTTGTGCAGGTATATGTCGGTGTTGGTAGAGAATGCATAGTCGATGCCGGTGAGCTTGCGGCAGGAGTAGGCTATCTGTCCGCCTTCGGGTGACCAGGCGACCTGCTCCAGCCCGCCGAAGGGCTCAGTGGGGAGCTCGAAGGGTTCTCCGTTCAGGATGTCCTTCCCTTCAGAGAGGGTCCTGCCGTCGAAATCGGCCACATAGGTGTGGGGAATCTCCTCCACGAAATGGTCCCAGTGACGGTACATCAGGCCGTTTATGGTGCGGGCCGTGGATTCCGGTATGTCGGGGTAGATGTCGGCAGCCTTCCTTGCCACCTTGAAAGCGGAGACATACAGAACCTTGCTTCCGTCCGGCGAGAATTTGAACTCGCTGATCCGGACATCCGACCTGCTTATGCAGCGTCTCCCGGACCCGTCGGCCTCCATAACCCATATCCTTCCCTCTGAGAGGAATGCGATTCTCCTCCCTGAGTCTATCCAGCGTGCGTTGGATTCGCTGCAGGACGTGGTGGTGATGCGGCGGTTCTCACTGCCGTCGGAATTCATCACGAAAAGTTCCGTGTTGCGGCGGTTCTGCGCTATGTCGGTATAAGTCACGCCGTAGAGTATCCTCTCTCCGTCGGGTGACACCTGCGGGTCGCTGACCCTTCCGAGTGTGTTGAGTATCTCAGCCGTGAATGCTCCGTTGCGGACCTCGGGGCAGGCCTTTCCTATCGGACTTATCTGCCGGTCCGTGTTTGAACTGCAAGCTGCCATAATGAATATCGCTGTGAATAAGAATGCCTTTGCTTTCATATTGTTGACTGCATATGTTTCGATTGACAAAAATAATAAGAATCTGTTTTGAAATGGTTCACGAAAATTATTATAGGTCATTTTTCAGTAGATTTTTTGATGATTTGAAGGAGCAACGGGGTTCCGTTTGACTGAGAAGCATCGAAAAATATGCGAATAAGAAGCATAAGAATTGAGAGTAATTAAATTTAAACAGCTTCTTGGGCTTTTTGGCGGTTCTCGTCGTCTATCTTCCTTTTGAGGTATATAACACACATCCTACGACATTTTGCGAGATATGACGAATTATTCGTATATTTGTTCCTGCTTAGCTAGCCCAGCGGCCGGATTTTCCGGAGGATTCCATTTCTGGGAACTGGTTGCAGGGTTGGGTGGGCAGACATACGAAGACGTTACTTGACGTTTATCTTCTAGATCCAAACTTCGCAATTTGAAACTCAAAGAAGATAGCGCAACGGGGCGTCCACTGGTGATGACGATTCGGTCATCTGCGCTGTTATCTGGGCGTGGAGATTACTGTATATCATCCCTGACGTGGGCTAGCTACGTTGCTTATCCTTTGAGTTAGGCAGCGAAGGCCTGGATCTGGGATGAGCAAGAGTATAACTCCCACGTCTTTTTTTTTGTACCTGTCCGGGAGGGAGTTAAGTCGGACGCGCGAGCTTATCAAACATACTCAACATTCCATATATCATGCTTTATTTTCAACGATTTCTAAATGTCTTCGAGAAGTCTTTGCCTAGAAGGCGGGGACGACAGTTTGCATCTCATTTTTTTGATCAATTTATAAACAATGGACTTAATGCCCTAATGAGATTAAAAAGATTAACCATAATAACGGTATCCCTTTCAGTATTATTTTTGTCGTTATCGTCGTGTGGCTCATCTAAATTAGTAACACGAGCTGTTAGATATCAATCTATACGGCCAGTTCCGTATCGCACAGAACTGCCACCTGGCATCAGCATAGCCGTCGCATATGATATTGACTACGATGGAAATGTATCTGTTTTGGTCAAAAATATGACAGATGAAATAATGACTATTGATCAGACAAAAAGTTTCTTTGTAAATTCAAACGGTATTTCAATTTCATATTATGATCCTACTGTACGCGTAGAATCAACGACCGAAATTTCTTCCAAAACCCGAGGAGGCTCTGTGAACATGGGTGCAGTTGGGGGCTTTTTGGGAGTCACCGGTCCCGCAGTTGGACTCCTTAACGGAATAAATCTCGGTGGAGCAAAAACGGAAGGCATCTCAAAAACAAATGCTTCCTATTTTTCAGACATGCCACAGATTTCACTTTCTCCCAAAAGTAGCGGAGTCATGTCAAAGATATATAAAATTGATAATTACAATTTTAATAATGGGGCTATTACCAGTATGAATAACACATACAGTCAAGGAAATTCAAGCCTAAAATTCAGTGTATGTATATCATATTCCTTAGATGGAGGAAAAACATTTGATAAGATTGTCACAGATTTCTACGCCAATTCTAGAATAATATGTCCAGTTGATAAGCACGGCGAAGTTAATGATGCTTTACGCGAAGTTTTTATATTAAAGAATGATGCTCTTAATGAGCCATTCTGGCAAATAGACGCTTTGGCCAATGGCCTATCAAGCAAAAATCATATCAAACAAGGATCGTTTATAAACTACAAATAAAATATTATGCGTCTTAGAATACTCTTTTTATTTTCAATAATAATTGTTTCGTCTTGTTCTACGACAACGAAAATTTCTGTAGCAGCCACGCCCGGTACAGAAATTATGACACCGGATAAACGAGTTCTAGCTGTAGCTGATGAATCTGGAAGAGCGGAATTCATTAATGATGACGAAAATTATTTTTCATTTCTTTATACGCACGAAAAAGGCTCATCAATGTATATCCCATTTGCGTTAGATTATAAGCATAAAAAATATGGAACGCGGACAGCTGCATGGATAGATTATGGTGTTATGTTCGTTGGAGTAATTGGGGGTCTTGCAAATATGAATAATGATACTCCACGTATGATATTTGGAGGGGTATCTTTGGCTGCCTTAGGTGCTTTTTTCCCATTGTTAGCTAAAGGAGGTCAAACAAATGAGCTTTATCAATACAAGTATTTACCATTGCAAAATTCAAATCAGGACCTTCAGTTTGCGCCTATTGGCTATTATCCGTCAAATTCCGTTCAAAAATCGTCCTCAAACAATTCTTCAACGGAATCAGTAAATATTGATGCAGAACACATTGGGGAATTCAAAGACGACAAATATAGCGAACAGGAAACCCATTCATCTACTGACTCTTTTGGGAATACGATTCCAAATAAATTCCTTGGAATGAAGTTAGGCATTAGCAGTAAGCAAGATTGTATCCGTATGATTGAACAAAAAGGATATACGGAATCTGTAATTTCTATTGAGGATAATAACACCATCGCGATAAATCAAAGATTTTTTATTAAAATAGACAGAAATGACAGTTCCAATCTCGTTGATAGTAGTGATGGCACGTTTGTAAGTAATGTAATTTTCGGGTTTTCGAAAAGTACGGGATTATTAATTAGTATCCATTTTAGCATCCTTCCAAAGGAAGGATATACAGATGAGGTAAAAGAACGAATTTGGATGTGGCTTTATGGAATGGGAGAAGTATTTGGATGGAAAGAAACCACTTATCCTGATTCTTTCATCTCGTATCATGACGCAGACAATGTGGTTTACGCGAAATTATGGAAAATGAAAGATTATGATTTCGTCGAAATTGCATTCAAATGTAAATAATAAACCGGGGGGGGCTTAACATCCTATTTAACTATTTGCTAATATGAGAAAAGATACATCCAAAGTTTTTCACTTCGTAAATAATAGTCTATTATATTTCTGCGCATTAATTGTTTTTGTCGGATGTGGTGGCCCTAGAATTGAAACCTTTCCACCCAAAAATTATGGTGGGTATAAGAATATCCCATTTGAGGGTCTTGATGGTACTGTGAAATCCTGCACAAAGTATAAATATGTGGGCAGATCCGGTGATTATGTATGTATTCCTGACGGAAAGGTCGATTATATTGATAAATTTGTTTTTAAGGGCGAAAAAAAATTCTACTCCGATGGCGTGTGTTATTATTGGAAAGAAACTTCGAAATATGGACAAAGTTCTGATTATAATTTGACAGAGTTTGATCACCAAGGAAGGCGTACACTAAAACGTGATAGAAATGGGTATGAAGAAACTTGGAGTTATGACGATATAGATCAGACCGTTACTTATCATAATTCCAGAGGTCGGACGGTTGTGGAAAATTTACCTGTTTTTGAAAAACTACGCACCGGTTGGAAAAAGACTGATTTTTATGATGACGGAACAGTATCTGAAATTGAGCTGTATGACCGTCAAGGGCGTATTCTGAAGCATGTTTATTATGATGAATATGGTAACATAGAAGACTCCTATTATTACAAAATTAAAAAGTCGCGAGAAGGAGAATTCAAGAAAATCACCACAACTGGATATAGTGATAATAATAAAGTAAATGGCTCTGAAGAAGTTTGGTACGATCTTGAAGGAACCATAGTAAAGAAAAGAGAATCCTACGGTACCGATATTGAAACGGAAACTTCTGATAGGAGGTTCAGGAAAATAGATGATTTAGAAATAACGGAAACCTTGGATTCACATGGAGAAGTCGTGAGAGATGAGTCCATTTTAAAAAGAGAAGGCGGCTATCACCTTGTGTATAATTTTCTCAATTATTATGATGCTTTCGACAATTTGGTTATTCAAGTAAGAGAAAATGAGGGAATTATTGATCAAGTATTTCTTTGGGAGATTGAATATTATGATAGTGACTATCGATACGACCATAAAAAAGAACATCCCGAATTATTTGTAGCGCACAAATCTTATTCTGGAGATTACTATGGCTATTCAACATGGGACTATCCCATTTCGTATGGAAACAATTATGACTATCAACCGTTAGAGAATTCATATTCCAGTGGAGATTATTCTTCATCAGACCGTTCAATTAACTGCCCGTCTTGTGCAAATACCGGAAAATGTTCATATTGCGGTGGCAGTGGCTATGCCAAAATTGGCGGACTTGGTCTGCAATCAACTGATTACTCTCAACCTTGTTCGCATTGCGGCGGAACGGGAATATGCCCTGTTTGCCATGGAAATCATATGTAAAAGATATACTTTAAATATCAGAACCCGAAGCTCAACTGCACCCCTGTCTGCTGAGCCCTGCCGGTTCTCTTTCGCGGCTGCCTGACGAGGTCTATACCCTTGACGACCATATGCCGGTCTATTACAGGACGTTCCCCGGGAACATCCCCGACTCAAGGAGCGTGGAGACGTTGCTGACAGACCTCAGGCATGCGGGCTTTCCCGATGTCGCTCTCCTTACTGACTGAAAGGCGCCTGCCTGATAGCTGTGAGCACTGATAACGGGGCTATCCGCACAATGGTCAATCTGACAAGGGATACGGATGGTGAGTTCGGAGAATATTATAATGTCTCTATCGGATACGGTTATGAACCGGGCAGGATTATTGCGCCGGCCACGGCTCTTGCGGCTGCAAAGTGTGACCCTGCTCTGTCACTTGAAGGGTTGGACTTGACCTCGAAAGAAAGGCTTGCAGATATGGCTGGAAAGTGTATTCCTTCGGCATACTGCGACTCCCTGAGTGCAATGCTCAAAGGAGAGTATGCCTTCGGCCTACTGGAGATTGAAGGGCTTGCCGGTCTTAAGATGACCACTTCGGATGACCATTATTGGAGAGACAATACACTTGCATCTATAGCGAACGGCTATTCAATTATGGCTCCGGCATTCCGATGGCTCAGTCTTTACACGGCTATTGCCCGCGGTGGTGAAGGTATTGCACAGAGGCTCGTCGGCCCGATTTCCAGTGCTGACGATAATAAGATGCTTTACACTCTCTGCTCAAAGGCTCAGGCTGACGCACTTACGGAATCGCTGAAAGCAGCGAGTGTCGGTAAAATATCTGACGCAGCTTTTGAGATGGCTGGAATGTCCGGGTCGTCATTCATCGCCATTCCCGGAGTGGGATATACCGATGAAAACGGATGCCACGCTGTGCAGTCGAGCTATGCCGGCTTTTTCCCTGCAGACAAGCCCGCTTTCAGCATCATCTGTATGGTCTATACTGACCCTGTATTGCATACTACTGCCACTATGAACATCCCGACACACGTTGTGAAGGCGCTTGTGGGTAGCAGTGTTGTGAAAGAGAGGGTTAAGGATACGCTTGATTAAAAGTTGGGGTTGTTTGAAGAAAAATAAATAAATTTACGCTATGAAAGAGATTATTGTAAATACCAGAAACAAGCAATGCCGGTTCCATTCTGTGGAAGAAATGGTAGGATACTATGTAGAAACAGGTGTTGCCTATAATGTGAGATTTGCCCTGCGCGATGTTGTACAATGTAATGCCGAATACAGAGGTTTCCTCAGGGAGAAAGGCTATCAGGCGACAGTGGAAAGATTGAAGGCAGAGGCCCCATCCCTTTTGCGGATACCGGATGCTTTTGATACGCTGGACAGTTGGTGGCCCAAGACAGAAGAAAGGGGCGGCCTTGGTGATTATGATATCCAGTGCTATGAATTGACTGATACTTTCACTTTGCTTGGAGAGAAATTCAATGGCCTGAAATCCATTCGGGATATA
Organism: Bacteroidales bacterium; assembly: GCA_045600965.1. Classification (GTDB taxonomy): domain Bacteria; phylum Bacteroidota; class Bacteroidia; order Bacteroidales; family UBA932; genus RGIG6374. Next base: position 28,162 of record JAZRYW010000004.1, read on the forward strand.
GTCAACGTATCAAGAGCCAATCAAGACAATAATCCTCTGGATAAGGAGTGGGATGAATATACAAGGATGAGCGATGAAAAGAGATACCCCGATAACAGGAAGAACAGAAAGTCATCGCTGTATGCTGCTGAAATATGGGAGAGGTATCCGTGTTTTGACAGTGCAGACCTTTTATGTGAGGACAGGCATTTCTGGTGCTATTTCATAAGAAACCACAGGATAAACAATGAATTTTGTAAAGATATGCCTTTGGTTCATTATCGGGACCTGATTCGGGAAGATATTGATCTTTCAGAATTACCTATTGTCTATTATGACGGCGATTCACGGGTGATGTATGTGATAAGTCCAAGGTAAGGTAAATTGTTGAATTATGAGTGATTTAGTAGGTTGGGCCATAATGTTGAGCCTACTCATTGGCTCGTTTTGGCTGTTCGTCCATAATATGAATAAGGAAAACAACAGCCGATATGACATTTCGCCGGAATACAAGGAGAACCTTGGCGAAGACATGGAACTGGTCAGCATTCGTACACTACCTCGTTTTCTGGTTGACAGGCATACGGGAAGAAGGATAGAATTTATGACTGAGACTGGACACTTCTGTACTGTGATGACAGATGATATAGACTGGGATTCTTTGGCTTCGTTGGATGAAGAATGCCTCAGTAGGGCAAGGGGTCTGCATGCCCCCTTCCCAACAGCCCTCAATGCCTTCAAAAATGGCGTGTGTAAGGTGCGTTGGCAACTTAATCCCGATGGCAGGTACTATATGGATGAAGACGGCTTCGGGATGACGGATGATGTGGAGGTGAACATCTATGGATTCATCGACCGGGAGGGTAAGGTGGTGTCAAAGTTCCGCTTTATAAATGATAATTGTGAGATTATCGACCAGATGAGGGTAGAGGCAGAAGCTGCCGTGAAAGCAAGAGAAACATCGCTGCCTGTCGCACTGGTTACGTGATAAGCAAGCAAAATAAATCCCGCTGACTTCGGCTGTGTTGCGCGGAATCAGCGGGACTTTGTCAAAGTGGAGGTCTTGGTGTGGCCTTATCGCTGTGTTGCTGCAGGGATATATGCCTTGTGGGCTCCGATAGGCTTCCCGTCCCACAAGTTTCGTGAACCATTTCAAAACAGATTCTTATTCCTTGCAGATATCTTCCAGTGACAGACATCCAAGTTCAACCTTATACTTTTTCAGTTTCTTTTCTTTGGATGCCATGAATTCAACTTTCTTCTCAAGAAGCCCTTTCCTGTATTTGTCCGGGTTTCTCTTCACCTCGAAGATTTCCGCCTGTTTGTCAGCCACATCAATTGCTATGATGTCTATCTCCGCCTGCTGGTGGTTCCCCTTTTCATCGATATAACCTTTGGGGTCCCACCAGCTGTCAATTGCCCGGTAGTGAAGCGACTCCATAAGGTCTGCCTTGAAGAATCGCTCCAGCACTTCTCCGGAGTATGTCTCGTAGTCTTCACGAATGATTTCAGATAGCAGCGGATACTGGTTGATCTCTATGAGCTGCTGGTTTTTCTCGATGTATCTGAACCAGAAGCGGAGGAACACGTCGCTTATTTCGAACTTCACGTTCTGTGTGCTCTTCTTTGACCAGAGTGGCCTTTTCTTGTCAACAAGGTTATATGTCTCCTCAAGCTTGGCCAGATGTCCGCCGACACTCTTCTTCCCGAGGTAATCCTTTATCTGTGCCTGAGTGTTGTACCCCTCGGATATGGCCTGCAGAATGGAGAAGTATGTCCCGTATTTCTTCCCGAATTCATTCACGAGAAGTTTCCTGCCTTCCTCGATAAACGG
>JAZRYW010000005.1:0-38919 GCA_045600965.1 Bacteroidales bacterium
CTTTATTTTTTATGAATCTTTTTGGTCTATATTTCCTCTTTCATCAGTTACAATGCCTTTGCATTGCTCCTTCTTCAAGAGAAAATCTATCCTCAAAAATCTTCTATAACAAATTTTGTGAACCATTTCAAAACAGGTTCTAAATAATGCGACAAATTTAGTATTTTTGCGTAAAATTGATAATTCAAGCTGTTGATTGATCCCATTTCTTATGCATCTTTTTTGATGATTTGAAAAGTATCTGAAAATATGCGAATAAGTATTGAAGTTAATCATTTCAAAACAGATTCTTGACAGCTTCTAAAGATTGAAACGAAAATGGAAGACAAACTCAGAAAGATAGTCATAGCGCTGGGCATTCTTGCAGCCATACTGCTCGGTGTGCTGATATATGTCTGGTCCACAAAGAGCAGTCTCGTGAAGGACCTTAATCAGGAGAAAATCCAGCTTACCGAAGAGATGCGCTCCCTTCAGGGCGAGTATAACGAGCTCCAGACCAACAACGACTCCCTCACGGTGCAGATTGACCGCGAGAAGGAGAAGGTCGACCAGCTCATAGAAAGGATACAGAAGACCGAGGCCACCAACCGCGCCCAGATAAAGCAGTACGAAAAGGAACTCGGCACCCTGCGTTCCATAATGAAGCACTACATAGTGCAGATAGATTCCCTCAATACGCTCAACACGACCCTCCGTCAGGATGCAGTCGCAGCCCGCAGGGAGGCCGCCGAAAACAGGAGGCAGTATGAGGAGCTGAGCAGGACCACCGACAACCTCAGCAAGCAGGTGGCCCAGGGCTCCGTCGTCAAGGGCCGTGAGGTCACGCTGGTGGCCATCAACTCCTCCGGCAAGGAAACCGACCGCAGCAGCCGTACCGAGAAGTTCCGCGCCTGCGTCAACCTCGTGGAGAACGCAATTGCCAAGAGCGGCTACCGCACCATCTACATCCGCGTGAAGGGCCCGGACGGAATTCTCCTTACAGATGACCGGCAGCGCCTCTTCACCTGTGACGGAGAGCAGATGATCTACTCCGCCTCCCGCGAAGTGGACTATCAGGGCGAGGAAATAGAGATCTGCATATTCTTCAGCGCGTTCCCGGCAGGGGAATACAGCAAGGGGGTATATACCGTCGACGTATATTCCACCGAGCAGAAACTCGGAAGCGCCGACTGCCTGCTCCGATAAGATGGCGGGTGTTTACCTCCACGTACCTTTCTGCGGCTCATACTGCACCTACTGCAGTTTCTACTCCATCCTCCGCAATCCTTCGCGTATGGAGGCCTACTGTGACTCCGTTGAGGCGGAGGCTATGCGTCGCAGGGATTTCTTCAGGGGCGCAGTGCCCGATACCCTGTATTTCGGCGGAGGGACACCGTCCGTTCTTCCCCTGACATCTCTCAAGAGGCTTGCAGGCGTGCTGAAGGGCATTTTCTTCGGCGGTGCCGTGCCGGCCGAGTTCACGGTTGAGGTCAATCCCGACGATGTGACGGGAGATCTTCTGGACACACTGCTCGAAGAGGGAGTGAACCGTCTGAGCATAGGCGTGCAGTCATTCAATGACGACCATTTGAGAATGATGAACCGCCGTCACGATTCCGCAGTGGCGGTCAGAGCTTTTGAGAGCGCCCGCAACGCCGGTTTCGACAACATCTCCATAGATCTGATCTTCGGCTTCCGGATGCTGACCCGAAGGCAGTGGGAGGAGAATGTCGATACCGCTCTCTCCCTGCGTCCGGAGCATATATCCTGCTATCAGTTGAGTGTAGAGAAAGGCAGCGCGCTGTGGGAAAGGTACCGCCGCGGGGACTATGTCCCGCTGGAGGACGAGAAATGCGCCGCACAGTACTCCCTGCTGACTGATAAACTTGCAGCCGCCGGATATGAGCACTATGAAATCTCTTCCTTTGCGCTTGACGGCAGGCGTTCCCGCCATAACAGTTCCTACTGGGACCGCTCCCCTTACATAGGCCTTGGTCCCGCCGCCCACTCCTTCGACGGATTCAGCGTGCGCCTCTGGAATCCTTCGAGCCTGAAGGCCTGGCGCAATGGGGAAGGCACGGTTGAGGAGCGGTTGTCAGAAAGGGATGTCTTCAACGAGACCGTGATGCTTTCCCTCCGGAGGAAGGAAGGCCTTGACTTGAAGACGCTCCACAGCGGTCTGCTTGCCCCGGTCCGGCCCGTCATTGACAGGATGACTTCATCCGGCCTTCTCGAAAGGCAGGGGGACACGATAAGAATACCGTCCGGAAGACTGTTCGTCTCGGACGGTATCATATCTGAACTTTTTGTCTGAGCGTATCCTGCCCGACTGTGATTCTCTCTGATCAGTCTAACGGGTATTCATCGGCCACCTGTGACAGCGCTTCGTAGAAGTCTTTCCCGAAAGCGCCTGTGAGTGGTTCCTTGAGAAATTCGAAGACGCGTATGCCCTCCCTGCGGCCCTTGGCGAAGGCATCCTTGCAGATGTCCCAGCGGTGAAGGTTCAGGGCCGTCAGTCCGTTTGAGAAATGTGACACGCGGATGGGGTAGAGGGAGCAGGAGACGGGCTTGCGGAATGTGCCCCGCCCCTCGAGGAAGCGCTTTTCCATTGCGCAAAGGCAATTGTGATCGCAGTCGAAGCAGGTGTAGGCACATTCTTCGGTGTTCCCTGCCAACGGCGTGACCATATCCCCGTCGGAGTCGATGGAGAAGAAGCCGTCACGTCTGACAGCCTCCCTTCCCCTGTCGGAGAGAAGGTCCTCGAAATGGCGGTAGTTGCGCTCTATCTCCCCGGCCTCATCTTCCTTCAGCGGAGCGCCGCTGTCGCCTATTATGCAGCAGGCTCCCTTGCATACGGGATAGTCACAGCAGAAACATTCCGTGACAATCTCTCCGGAGACAAGGATGTCGTCAATCTGGATTATGGGTGTGACCTCTTTCATCATTTCACCTGTATGCTTCTTTCAACCGCACCGGAAAGCCTGCCGGCGAATTCCCTTGCATCGTCGAAAGTGATGTTTTCCAGTTCGCGTCCGTATGTTCCCGGAACTTCCATTCCCTGAATGAACCTTGCCTCGAGTTCGTCCAGAAGCAGGCTTTCACCGGCCTCCTCCCGCCTTTGCCTGAGCCTTTCGCGGGCCCGCTCGAACTCCTGCCGCGTGAAATCCCCCGCAGCGATGCTCTCCCTTATACCAGACAGAAGCGGCATACAGCTTTCATAACCTTCTTCGGGAACATATTCCCTGAAGCGTATCTCCACCACCGCCCGCTCCCCGTTCCGGGACTCCGCACAGACGTTCACCCGAGCATCGATGCCGAGTTCTGCGAAGTCCCTGCCGACGGCCCCGGATATGAGTTCACCCAGGATGTCGAGGCAGACACGGTCCTTCGTGGAGGAGGTGATGGGGAAGACATATCTGACATCCGATAGCGTCACGGGAGCGACGATGCTCCGGTCCACGACAATGGAGGAGTTTTCATTGACCGTATCGTAGCCCTTCTCCCTCCACAGCGTCCCGGACGGACTTCCGTCAAGGGAACCTATGTAGCGTTCTGCGGTCTGAAGCACAGTTTCCCTATCGGCGTCGCCCGTGAATATGAACACCCAGTCAGCGGCGTTGGCCATCATGCCGCTTATGAAATCGGAACATACACCGTAGTCGATAAGGTCCACGTCCGAGGCGTGGAGAGGGGAGGTCAGAGGCCCGTATCCGCGCAGGACAGCCTGCAGTGTGTCTGACAGGAAATTCTCCGGGTCGTTGCCGCGACGCTCCAGGGAGGCCCTTGTCCTCGCGGCGAAGCTGCGGAAGGCGGCGTAGTCCCGTTCCCTCTGCGTGAACTGCAGGTTGAGCAGTCTCATAGCCAGGTCGAAGTCATCCTTCGACGAGGTGAAAGCGACTCTTCGGGAGAAGATATCCCAGGATGAGGAGAAAGTTATGTCCCTGTCTGCAAGCAGGTCGGCCAGGGCCGCGCTGTCGTAGGGCCCCACCTTTTCAAGGCGGAATATGTCATTGAGAAACCTGCCTCCGGCCCGTACGTCCTCCATTGCGGACCATCCTCCCTTTGCCACGGCCCTCAGCGAAATCCTTCCCGTACCGTTTTCAACGCGGCGGAAGACGACTTTCGAACCGTTTGGGAATTCCCATACCTGAGCGTCGGACAGGTCGTCATAACGGCTGAACAATGGGCTCACGCTCTGTCTGACCATATGGAATGCCGCCGAATCGACCGCAGGCCTGCGGCCGTAGAGAGTAAAGGATGACAGTTTGGCCCTGTTGACGATATCCAATATGTCTCCCGGCAGTATGCGCTCAGGGGAGTCCTCCGGTATCATACAGGTCACCACCATATTGCTGTCGGGGTTCAATGCGGTATTGCAGAACGAGTTCACCTGCGTCAGGGCGAGAGTGCCGTCGGCATTCACGTTGGACAATATCAGATGGCGCAGCGCTCTGCCGGCCATATGCGTGCCGTAAAACCAGTTGGAAAGGCAGAGCGAGGCGTACCATCCGTTGGTGCAGGTTCTCTCGGGATCGGTCATATCTTCCTTGAGTCTCTTGAAGTACTGACGGTTCGTCCGCCCGTATTCCCATTCGAGGAAGCCGTTCATTCTCATCAGCACCATTTCAGACGTAAGGAAGTGAAGAGCGTCCTCCATCGATTCGGGAGGAATGCGCATTTCCACGGTGAAAGCGTCCCTGTTTGCGCTTTCCATATACGGACCGTAGAAGGCATCGACCGAGATGAGCGGAAAAGGCTGCGCCTCGGCCCTCGCCCTGAGACGCCGTTCCACCAGGGAGCACAGCATATCGCTCAGATAATCCCTGACCAGAGCGACGCCCGTAAGGGAATGCTTTGTGCCGCGCAGCGAGGCTGAGGTCATTTCCATACGGATGGTGGCGCAGGTGTACTCGGGGTCATAAACCACCACGGCCTGCGGCTCGGTATCGTCTTCGAGCAGAGCCACCGCCACCGGCAGCGGCTCGGGATTGGCCGGGATGGTGAGGAACAGGGCGCGGATGGCCGACTGCACGACTTCGGGATCGATGTCACCGACTATGATTATGGCCTGCCTGTCGGGAGTGAACCACTGCCTGTAGAAGTCCTCCAGGGAGATATGGTTGAAATAGGTTGAATTCTCGAGTCTGAGAGCGGCTGTCCTGCGTGCGAAGACTCCGTTGGGGAAGAGTTCTCCGGCCACGGCCTCGCGGGTGCGCTGAGGGGCGCCCATACCGGCGGCAGTCCGTCGGGCGAAGGCCCCGGTTTCGATCATTATGTCCTCCGGATTGAAATCGGAGAACCTTGAAATGTTGTGGATTGCAAGCAGGCAGGAGTCAATGGACGTCCCGGAGGTCACGGGGACGTTCAGGAACCCTATGTACGAGCCGTTGAAACCCTCTCCCGAAACGATGTCCTTCCCGGGATCCATCCCAATGGATTCGAGCCAGGCCCTCATAGTGTTGTCGGGGAAGTTGATGGTGGAGCGCAGTGCCAGATTGAGCAGGGTGGCGCTCATACCCGCCTGGTCCTCCTCCTCGCATATTCCGCCGACTTTCTGGGCGAGGTAGAAGTCAGCGTGGCCCTTGTCCTGTCCGTTGGCTATAATATAGTATGAAAGTCCGTTCGGCAGCCGGCCGGTGAGAATTTTCGAATCCGCAGAGAGGGGCTCGTCGCTCCCTGCGACAGCCGGCATTATGGAGACAAGCAGCAGCGTCAGGATGAGAGTTGCGGTACGAGACAGAAGTTTCATATGCCGGTCGTTTCTGTTGACAAATGTACTAATTTCACTCAAGTTTCGCAAGTATTTATATCGTTGATAATCAAAGTGAAGTGAGAACTTGCGAAACTTGAATAATTTTATGGTCTGATTATTGTTTATATTTTGGCTAATATGTAATTTTGCAATAGAAAAACAATAGATGACACTGAAAATGAGAAAGATTATTGTAGCCGCAATGGCATTGTTCCTTATGTCCGGAGTCTCTTTTGCTCAGGATCTTGAACAGGTTTCCAGCTCTTACAATGAGGCAGCCGCCCTTCTCAATGACGGGGATGCGGCTTCTGCCCTTCAGAAATTCGAATCCTCACTTTCCGCCGCCCTCGACCTCGGTGAGGAAGGCGCCGAGATTGCAGCCAACTGCAAGGATATCATACCTCAGATCTACCTCCGTCTCGGAAAGGCCGACGCAAAGGAAGGCGCTGTAGATCCCGCCCTTGACAAGCTCCGCAAGGCGGTTGCAATGGCAGAACAGTTCTCAAACAATGCCGATGCAGTCACCGAAGCCAACAATGTGATAGGCCAGCTTCTTATGAACAAGGCCAACGGTCTGCTCAACGCGAAGGATTATGCCGCCGCATCCGAACTCTACCGTGAGGTCAGCGCCCTCGATCCCGAAAACGGTCAGGCATTCCTCCGTCTCGGTATGGCGATGAACGCCGCCGGCAACTTCGACGAGGCTGTCGAAGCCTTCAAGAAGGCAATCGGCCTCGGTCAGGAGAACAACGCAAACAAGCAGCTCTCCAATATGTTCTACAAGAAAGCCGCAGAGGCTCAGAAGAGCAAGGACTGGAAAGGCGCTCTGGAAGCCGCTCAGGAGGCTGTGACATATCTTGAGAATCCTTCCGCACGCAAGGTCATAGGCACCGCCGCAAAGAACCTCAATCAGCATCAGGATGCAATCGACGCTTTCAAGGCATATCTTGAACTCTCCCCCAGCGCCAAGGACAAGGAAAACATCATCTACTACATAGCTGAATGCTTCGAGAAGCTCGGCAACAAGGCTGAAGCGCTTTCTTATTACAAGCTTCTGGAAGGTTCTGCCAACAAGCAGTTCCAGGATGTTGCCAAGTACAAACTTGAAAATCTCAAATAAATGACTGACAGGCTTGAGCTTCTGGCTCCGGCCCGGAACACGGAAATCGGCATTGCAGCCATAGACTGCGGTGCCGATGCTGTATATATGGCCGGCCCTGCGTTCGGAGCCCGCGAGGCTGCCGGCAATTCCCTGGAAGATGTGGAGCGGATGTGCCGCTATGCCCACCGCTTCGGCGCAAAGGTCTACGTGACCGTCAACACCATCTTCTATGACTCCGAAAAGGATGAGGTCAGCCGTCTTATAAGGGGCGCGTACGAAGCCGGTGCGGATGCCCTGATAGTTCAGGACCTCGGGGTGCTCGGGCTGGACCTTCCGCCGGTTCCCCTGCACGCCTCCACCCAGACGGACATACGCACTCCGCAGCAGGCCGCGTGGCTCTGCTCTCTCGGTTTCGAGCGCATCATACTTGCCCGTGAACTGTCCATAGAGCAGATTGGCCGGATAAGGTCGGCCGTGGACTGTTCGCTTGAAGCGTTCGTGCACGGAGCCCTCTGCGTCAGTTACAGCGGCCAGTGCTATCTCAGCCAGGCCCTTGCCTCCCGCAGCGCAAACCGCGGATGCTGTGTGCAGGCCTGCAGGTCAAGATACGACCTTGTGGACTCGCAGGGACGGACCTTGCTTCACGACCGCAGCATCCTTTCCCTGAAGGACCTGAGGCTGGACGACCGCATAGAGGCGATGGCGTCGGCGGGTGTGACCTCCTTCAAGATAGAGGGCAGGCTGAAGAACGCATCCTATATCAAGAACGTCGTGCGGCACTACAGAAATGCAATCGATGATGTCATTGCCGGCAGTACGAGGTGGAGCAAGTCGTCCTGGGGACATCTGTGCGGAGGTTTCCAAAGTGATATCGAGGCCACCTTCAACCGTGGTTTCACCCGTTATTTCATAGACGGAACGCGCGGCGACTGGAATTCCACCGACGCCGCAAAATCGCTCGGGGAATACATAGGGCAGGTGGCAGCAGCCGATGCCGGCGGCATAACCGTGGACAGCGCCAGGAAGATTGAGAACGGTGACGGGCTGGCTTTCGTGACGCGCAGCGGTGAAATAACAGGCGCCAGGGCCGATGTCTGCCGGGGCAAGCATATAAAAGTGAAGAATGCGGAGAATCTCCACTCCGGGATGAAGATATACCGGACTTTCAATTCCGCCTTCGAGAAGAAACTTGAAAATGATATGCCAGTGAGGTACCTTCAGGCGGAGATTGCCGTTTCCCAAACTGACGGGAGCCTTCTTTTCACGGCGCAGTGCGAAGACGGCGCCACTGCGACCTTCACATTCAGCGGGCCCCTGCAGCCCGCCGACAACCCGCAGGCCGCACTTGAAACCATACGCCGCCAGCTTTCCAGGAAAAGCGGGTTCTACGATTTCGCCTGCGGCGCCATTTCGCTTGATACGGTGCCGTTCTTTCCCGTTGCGGCTGTCAACTCCATCCGCCGCTCCCTTGCCGAAGAGCTTGCCAAAACGGCCGACAACCGCCCCAAGGCGAAGGCGGGTCCACTGAAGGACAGGGGATTCCGTCTTTCGGAAGATCATCTGACCTATCTTGCCAACTGCTCGAATGAACTTTCCCGCAAGATTTATCTTGAACACGGTGCAAGATGCGTGGATCCCGCGTATGAAATATGCGCAGTGCCCGGAGCCGAAGTGATGCGGACGAAATACTGCATCCGCTACCGGATGGGAAAGTGCCTCAAACAGCATCCTGACAGCAAAATCGCCGAACCGTTGTACCTGGTGAACAATTCAAGGCGGCTGAGGCTGAAATTCGATTGCAAAAATTGTGAAATGGTTGTAATTTTGTAATTTATAACGATTATGCGGTTCAACCAAATAGAGGGGAATGAAGAGTTTTCTGCCGCCATCGCTTCCATGATAGATGAGGGCAGGCTCGGTCACGCGGTATTGCTTCAGGAGCAGCCGGGTGGCGGAGGCCTTGCGTATGCCCTGGCCATAGCCCAGTACATCAACTGCCGTAACCACAGCGGTGCCGATTCCTGCGGCACCTGCCCTTCCTGCTACAAGTTCCAGAAACTCATACACCCTGACCTTCATTTTGCATTTCCGGTCAATTCTTCGCAGAAAGTCTCCTCGAGTTCCAAGAACCCGGTTTCGGATATGTTTCTGCCCTACTGGCGTGAACTCGTGCTCTCCAACCCGTATTTCACCGAGCAGGACCTTTCGCATTCGCTTGGCATAGACAACAAGCAGAGCGCCATAAGCGTTTTTGAAGCGAAGCAGATAATAAACTCCCTCAGCCTCCGTTCCTATGAGGCCGAGAACAAGATAATGATTATCTGGCAGCCTGAGAAGATGAACGTAACCGCTGCCAACAAACTTCTGAAGCTTCTTGAGGAACCGCCTGCGGGCACGATATTCCTGCTGGTCAGTCAGTCTCCCGAGAAACTTCTTTCCACCATAATCTCCCGTTGCCGCAAGATTGTCGTACCCGCTCCGACCCGTATGGAAGAGGAAATATCCGAATACGACGATCTCCTGTTCGACCTTATGGAAGCCTCGCTTTCACACAATATGGAAAGCCTGTATCCTGTCTGGACGGCCGTTTCTCTCCTGGGTAAGGACAAGCAGCGTGACTTTTGTGTCTGTGCGGAAGGGTTTGTCCGCAAGATGCTGATGTCATACTACCATCTCGACGGGATTTCATATATAAACGAAGATCGCAGGGCCAGGTTCTCCGCCATCGCTTCGCGTGTGAAGCCGGATTTCTACATCAAGGCTTCGGCAGCGCTGGACAGGGCAATACGCGCAGTGGACAGCAATGTCAATGCAAAGCTTATATTCTGCGATCTGTGCAACCGCTTTTTCCTATACGCGTAATGTCTATGGAAGAAAATAACAGGAAATATGACTGCTCAAGGGGATGCACCGTCGAGCGCACGGCTGACAATGAGCTTGTATGCACCTACAGCAACGGCTGCTGCAAGAGGTCTGTCACCGACTGGATGGAAGGCATTACGGACGAGCAGTGCAGGGACCTTTTCGAGGTCCGTTTCAAAAACACCCGCAAGGGCATATACCGCAACACCTCGGGGCAGATAATAAAGGAAGGCGATTTTGTTGTGGTTGAGGCCGCAACCGGGCACGATGTCGGCATAGTGACTCTCGAAGGCGCCATAGTGGGCCGTCAGATGCTTCACAACCGCATCAGTCCCGAGACGTATGAGTTCAAGAAAATCTACCGCAAGGCCAAGGTCCTGGACCTTGAGAGATGGCAGGAGGCCACGGCTCTCGAGCACAGGACTATGATAAGGTCGCGCCAGATAGCGGCCGACCTGGGGCTGGATATGAAGATAGGAGACGTGGAGTATCAGGGGGACGGGACGAAGGCCATCTTCTATTACATAGCCGACGAGCGCGTCGATTTCCGCCAGCTCATCAAGGTCTTTGCCGAAGAGTTCCGCATACGCATCGAGATGAAGCAGATAGGCGCCCGCCAGGAGGCCGGCCTTATAGGCGGTCTCGGAGTGTGCGGACGTGCGCTCTGCTGTTCCGGCCACGTGTCCGACTTCCAGTCCATAACAACCCAGGCGGCCAGGTGCCAGGACCTTTCCCTCAACCCGCAGCGCCTTGCAGGTCAGTGCAGCAAGCTCAAATGCTGCATCAACTACGAGGCCGCCGTCTATGTGGACGCGCAGCAGCGCATACCCTCCGTCAGGGAACCCCTCGAATTCGAGGACGGGAAGGCCTATCTGGTCAAGAAGGACATACTTTCCGGAACTATGTGGTTCTCCTTCGACGAGGGCAATATGTCCAATATGTTTCCTCTCACGGCCGATCAGGTGCGTGAAATCATAGCCCTGAACCGTAAGGGCGGAAAGGCCCGCGACCCTCGCGAAAGCGAGGCTGTATATGAAGCCAAGTCGGAATTCGTCAGTGCCGTCGGCGACGACAGCATCGAGCGGTTCGACGAAGGCAAGCGACATAAGGGCCGTAACAGGCATCATAAGGGTAATGCACAGGGACAGAAGGATTCCCGGGGGCAGGGCAATGATAATGACAGAGGCCAGAAGAAAGACCACAATCAGAACAAGCCCCAGGGTCACAATCACGGAAGGCGGGGTGGACAGAACCAGAAGAAGAAGGATGAAAAGGTTTCCGGGCAATAGGATTCTTCTGCTTGTCCTTGCCGTTGCTCCGGCTTTGTGTTCGTGCGGCAACCCCGGGGAGTATTATACATTCTCCACCTACAGGTACAGGGATGGCAATCCCATCGCCTCGTTTGACTATGCTTTTCCAATAACCGATACGCTTTCCACCTACAGGATAGCCCTTTCAATGCGCATCAACGCGCACGTTGCGGTGACCGACACGGTGGTGGCCGCATTCGAATACATTTCACCGGAGGACTCCGTCGTCACCGTCACAAGGGACACGATGGCGCTGACCGATGCCGTCAGAATTACAAGGAGCGGATCAATGCTGGATGTCGAACTTCCTGTAGGCGAGCCACAACCCTTCATCGGACAGGGAGAATGGAAAGTTAAGGTCACCTTGTCCGACCAGTCGCTCCTGAAATCGCTCAGAGGTGTCGGATTTTCGTACAGAAAGATATGAGCCGTAAGAACAAACTTCAGAGATTCAGTGAAAACGAAACTTTCAACTGCCTCATCCAGCCTTCAACGGAAGAGGTCTTCCGCACTGATTACCGCACGAAAGGCAAATGGAATTCAGATATTTTCCATAACGGCAATCCCATAGTCCTCGAACTGGGATGCGGCAAGGGTGAATATACCATAGCCCTGTCAAGGAAGTATCCCGACCGCAATTTCATAGGCGTCGACATCAAGGGCGCAAGGCTGTGGAAGGGCGCGAAGGAAGCCTCTCAGTGCAATCTGCCCAACGTGGCTTTTCTGCGCACAAGGATAGAGTTCATAGAGTCCTGCTTCGAGAAGGGGGAGGTCAGCGAGATATGGATAACCTTTGCGGATCCTCAGCCGAAGAACAGCCGCAAGAGGCTGACTCACCCTATGTTCCTTGACCGCTACAAGAAGTTCCTCAAGGATGACGGCCTGATTCACCTCAAGACCGACAGTCTCCTTCTGCACGAATTCTCGCTGGAAGTCCTGCCACAGAACGGTTTCGATATGCTGGTACACAACAATGACATATACGGGGAGGGTCACGGGATGGATCTTGGATGCGGCCTGGGAGAAAACGACCATATCCGCTCGGTGAAGACTTTCTACGAGCAACAGTTCCTTGCCAAGGGAATGCCCATCACATATCTCTGTTGCAGACGAAACGGGCAATAGAGCAGAGAGTCTCCTTCGCCCAGCTGTCGCTGAAGGCCGACAGCGCTGCGCAGGCGGCGGCGCCGTCTGCGGAAAGAATGATCTGAGCGCTTTCGATACCGCCCTTTTCCCGTACGAATTCCTCCACACGGGCAATCGTCCCGTCATTTCCGGGCTGTCCGTTCCCGGCTTTGAGCATAAGTTCCTTTATGGCCTTTATTTCATCCTCCGTGGAACGCTGGAACGCGCAGAGAAGGGGAATGGTGATCTTATGCTCCGTGATGTCCACGCCGGGCAGTTTGCCTGTCTTCAGAGAAGGGCAATAGTCGAATATGTCGTCCCTCATCTGGAATGCGAGTCCGAGATGGCAGGCATAGTCACGGACTGCGGCTGTCTGCTCCGCCGAGCCCCCTGCGGCTATCGCTGCGCTTACGGCGGTTGACATAAAGAGCGAAGCGGTCTTCCGCCTTATGATGTTGAGGTAGTCCTCGTATGATGTGTCAAGGTTTCCGGCCTTTGCAAGCTGGAGCAGCTCCCCTTGCGCGAGATCGTCGATGGTGTTGCCGAAGAGCCTGACTATCCTCATATCCTCGGTGTCAAGAAGGACCTTGACGGCCCTTGCAAGCCAGTAGTCGCCGGAGAGAACCGATACTGACGGTGAGAAAAGAGAGCGTATCGTGGCATCGCCCCTGCGCAGGTCGGCCTCGTCGGCCACGTCGTCGTGGAGCAGGGTGGCGTTGTGGATCATCTCACCTGCAACGGCGCATTTCACCACGGACGGTCCGCATTTGCCCAGCATCGTTCCCACAAGCAGTGCAATGACGGGACGCAGCTGCTTGCCCGCCCTCTGGATGAGGTAACCGTTGACGGTGTTCAACAAAAAGCAGTCGGCTTCCAGACTGTTTTCAAACAAGGTCTGGAAGTCGATCCAGGGCTGGCCCAGACGGGCCTTTATCTCTTCAAGATTAAAATACAAAGGCGAGGGAGAGTTCGAATCCACCGGCATTCCTGGTGGAGATGTCCTTAATCTTGGATGTCGCTTCTTCAATGGACGTGATGTTGCCGAAGTTCCAAAGGTACTTGCCGGTAAGCTGCAGTTTCCAGACATCGATGCCTGCACCGATGCCAAGACCATATTCGAACTTGTTGAGGGTCTTGGTCAGGTCACCGAATTCTGCTGTGACAGCCTGTGGTATGGATGAAACTCCACCTTCCCCTATGCTTTCAACGATATTCTTCACATTGTAGCCGACGAAAGGGGCGGCAAAGATAAACGGCTTGAAAAGCAAGAGGTCCGGTCCCCACTGGACGTTCGCGATCACTTCCGCATATCCGGTCTTCCAGTTTGCGTTCTCGAACTTGGCGCCTTTGAGGTCATAGACCAGTTCGGGCTGTATGGCGAAACCGAGAGCAAGGGGAATCTGCGCACCGACACCGACATTGAATCCGGTGTAGTCGGATGTGTTGCCGACACTCTTGATCATATCGGAGAATGACAGACCGCCTTTTACAAGAAAGCCGCCGCGTGCCTGCGATTCTGAAGGGAATGCAAGGAGCATTGCGGCCAAAAGAGAGAGTGCGAATATTCTTTTCATTACAGTATGGATTTGATTTTTTCCTCGATTGTCCCTTTGGGATTCGCTCCGACAAGACGGTCGACGAGCTGTCCGTCCTTGTAGAAGAGCAGGACAGGTATGTTCCTGATGCCGCATTTCAAGGGAATGTCCTCAACTTCATCGACATTGCATTTGCAGAAGGTCACTTTCCCTTCATACTCTTCGGAGAGTTCGTCGACAACGGGAGAAAGCATACGGCAGGGTCCGCACCAGGGGGCCCAGAAATCCACGATGACGGGTCCGCCTGCGGCTATGATACCGTCGAAATTGGTGTCTGATATTGTCTGTACCATAATTTTATTGTATTTCAGATTGCTAAGTTAATACGGACAGGTCAAACGGTCTGCTCGACATTCCATACGAATGCGCGTATTCCGATGGACTTGTTCACCATATCGAGTTTTTTCACCGCCTCAAGCAATGCGGGAACGCGGCTGTCCTCCACGATGGTCATAATGGCCGAGTTCATTTCCGGCCAGGCGTGTGTTCCGCGGTGGGGCTCGCCGCCGTTCGTCCCACGGCCCTGAACTTCCTCAAAGAAGGTGAAACCGCTGATGGACAGTTCGTCGAGTATATATTCCACACGGAATGTATTTGCTTGATTATAGACTATAAAAACACATTTCACGATCAGTCCTCCTTATCATTTTCATTATCTTCAGCGGAAATCTGCAGGAACAGATATTCGCTCTGGCGTTTCTTTTCCTTGTTGCGCTCGCCGCTGCGGGACATCAGAGCATAGGCTACCGGAACGATGAACAGGGTCACGAAGGTGGAGACGAGCAGACCTCCGATGACCACGATACCGAGGGGATGCCACATTTCAGAGCCCTCACCGTTGCTCAATGCCATAGGAAGCATACCGAGCAGGGTGGTGACTGCCGTCATCAGAACGGGGCGGAGACGTGACTGTCCGGACAGCGCGATGGCTTCGGAAAGTTTGTGTCCGCGGTCACGCATCAGGTTGATATAGTCAACCAGCACGATACCGTTCTTGACGACTATGCCGATCAGCATCACGCATCCCAGGGCGCCGATCATATCCAGGGTAGTGCCCGTGATCCAGAGCGCAAGAACGACTCCGGAAAGGGCGAAGGGCACGGAGAGCATATTGATGGCCGGTTTGGAGAGCGATTCGAACTGGGAGGCCATAACCACGTAGACAAGCATTATGATGAGCAGACCGAGGATGATGATGTCACCGAAGGTCTTCTGCTGGTCCTCGTAGTCACCGGCAATGCGGGTGGATACTCCCGAAGGTGTGCTGATGTCGTCTATGACGGCCTGAACCTGGGCTGCAAGTTCACCGAGTGACACTTCATAGGGAGTCACTGAAAGGGTGAGATATCTTTGACGGTTCTTTCTCTGTATGGTCGGAGGCGTCCAGTATTCCTCTATGGAAGCAACCTCGCTGAGCTTGACTGCGGCGCCGGTGGCTGTGGGAATGGTCATATTGAGCACGTCGGTGATGGAGTTGCGGTCCTCTTCCTTGAGTCGCACCACGATGTCGTATTCGTCCCCGTCCTCCTTGAGGAAACCTGCAGTGAGACCGTTCACGCGGTTGCGGACGTAGGTCGAAATGGTTGCCGCGTTCAGACCGAGGCGGGCCACCTTCTCCTTGTCGACAAGAATCTTCAGTTCGGCGCGGTCCTCGTCGCGGCTGTTGTTGATGTCACGCGCACCGGGAACCCTTTCCTTGATGGCCTGCTTGATCTCTTCTGCGAAGAGGTTGGTCTGGTCGAAGTCGTAACCGTATATCTCGACATCAACGGTGGAGTTGCTGCCGCTCATACCGCCGCCCGAAGAGCAGATGTAGCGCACAATTTCGGGCATTGTGCCGAGTTCCTTGCGCATCACCTCACATATCTGGTCGATGGAACGTTCACGCTCATACTTCTTGTTGCAGATGATGGTCATCGAGATCCTGTTGGCTGTGGTGGCGTTGAAAAGGGCGCCGATACCGCCTGAATCGTTTGATCCTGCGGAAGATGAGATGATCTGGATTTCAGGAACGATTTCAAAGAAACGCTGCTCGATCCTTCTCGCGGTCTTGAGGGTTTCCTCAAGGCGCGTGCCTCTCTGCAGTTCGATTGTGACGCTCGCACGACCGTTGTCGGAGCGCTGCATAAAGTCGGATCCTATCTGTTTGGTTGCAAGAGGAATCATTGATGCGCAGAAGAACAGCAGGGCGATGACTATCGTCAGGACCTTGTTGCGCAGGCACCAGCGGAGCATATTTGCATAGGCCTTGTCTATCTTGTCGAGGAAGCCGACGATAACTCTGCGGTAGAAGCCCTCCTTCCGGGCCTCGAACACCAGGCGGCCCTTCTCGTCTATTCGCATCTTTCTTTCCTTGAGGAGCTTCGAGCAGAGCATAGGTGTCAGGGAGATGGCCACGACGGTGGAGGTTGACACGACTATTGTCACAATCCATCCGAGTTCCTTGAAGAGTATGCCGGCCATACCGGAGAGCATAGTCAGGGGAATGAATACGGCCGCTATGACGAGGGTTGTCGCGATGACGGATGTCCATACCTCATTCGTGCCGTATATGGCCGCGGATCTGGGGCTGGAGCCCCTGTCAATGTGCTTGCTGATATTTTCCAGCACCACTATCGCGTCATCGACCACCATACCGATGGCTACGGTAAGGGAGCATAGAGAGATGATGTTGAGCGAGCTGTCGGCCACGAGCAGATATATGAATGCCACTATCAGCGCAATGGGGATGGTTATGCTGATAATGAAGGTCGAGCGCCAGTTGCCGAGGAAGAACAGGACCACGATGACTACGAACAGAAGAGCGTAGAATATGGATTCCATCAGTGAATTGATGGAGTTCTGAATCTCTTCGGAAGTGTCGTACAGCAGCTGCACGTTGACATCGGTGGGAAGGTCCTTTGCAATCCTGTCCATCTCCCTTCTCACGTCGCGGCAGACCTGCACCGTGTTGGCGCCGGACTTCTTGGATATCATCATACGTACGGCGTCCTGACCGTTGACCTTCTCGTCGAGGGAGAGGTCCTTGATGGTGTCGCGCACTGTTGCCAGGTCACGGACGAAGACCTGCTGCCCGGCAGGAGTGGTTGTCACTACTATCGCCCCGATCTCGGAGCTTTCGAGATATTCGCTCCGGACCTGAAGATTGTACTGCTCCCTGTCCATCTTGACGATACCGGACGAAAGGTTCATATTGTTGGTGCTGATGGCATTGCCCACCATCTCGAGAGGAATGCCGAATGCATCCAGCTTTCCCTGGTCTATGTCGATGTAGACATATCTTTCAGGGGTTCCCGAGAGGGATGCGGATCCGATGCCGTCAATGGCGTTCAGGCGGGTGATGACCTCGTCATTGAGTATCTTCTCCAGCCCGGAATAGCTCTCTTTTGCGGTGACGGCATACTGGATTACAGGCGCCGCGCTGCTGTTGAGCTTGAAGATCATAGGGGTTGAACAGCCGTCGGGAAGGTTGTCCTTCATCATATCGAGGTAGGAGCGGCAGTCGTTGGTGGCCTCGTCTATATTCTCGCCCCATTCAAGTTCAAGGACGACAGCGGATATGTTGTCACGTGAGGTGGAGGTGAGTTCCTTCAGACCGTCCACGGAGTTGAGGCTGTTCTCTATGAGTTTGGTGACATTGGTCTCCACTTCGCTGGCGCTGGCGCCGGCGTATGTGGTCATAACCGTTATGTACGGAGGATCCATTTCGGGGAAGCGGTCGATAGGCAGTCTCGAAAGGGAGAAGAGGCCGATTATCGCCACTGCGACGAATATCAACACCGTCGTGACGGGTTTCAGAATGGCTGTTTTATAGATGCTCATAGACTAATTCTCCCTGACTACGTTCAGTTTCACACCGTCAACCAGTCTTGCCTGTCCGGCGGACACTATCCTGTCACCTTCGGAAATCTCATCCGAAATGATTTCGATATTCTCATCGAAACGCTGCCCGAGTGTGACTGCAACACGTTTTGCCTTGCCGTTGTCATCGATGAAAACATAGCGGTCGTTCGAACCGGTGAGTTTCAGGACGGTCTGGTAAGGCACAACCATAGCGGTTTCGGTGCCCATAGGGAGACTTGTGCGGACATACATACCGGGACGCAGGCGGTTGCTGGAGTTGGGTATGCGGAGTTTTACCTGGAAGGTATGGGTAGAGGCGTCAATGGTGGGGTATATCACCTCGATTGATGCGGGGAACTCGTCGTCGGGATAGATGTCCGACTTGAGAACCAGGCTCATACCGCTGCGCAGCTGGGGGTAGTAGGTCTCAGGCACGCTGATAAGAGCCTTGAGGACACCTATCTGTGCAATGGCAAGTATGGGCTGGCCGCTGTAAAGTTCGCCGTCCTCGTAGTTCTTGGCCGTCACCACGCCCGCAAACTGGGCGCGCACGAATGTGTTCGCCTCAAGGAACTCGAGGCTCTGACGGGTCTGGTCGAATGAAAGTTTGGTCTGGTCATAAGACTGCTGGGAAACGGTACCCGTCTCCTTCAGAGCCTCCATACGCGCCAGTTCCACCTGAAGGTTGGCATATGTGAGTTTCGTGGTGTTCAGCTGGTTCTGGTCCATCCTGACAAGAAGGTCGCCCTGAGCGACACGTTTGCCGACTTCCACATATATATGTTCGATATTGCCTGTTACCGAAGGCGATATGCTCATTGACTGGTATGCCTGAAGGGTGGTCGAGAATTCCAGCACCCTTGAAATCTCCTGAGGGCGGAGCTGAAGGGTTTCAACCTGCTCGACCCTTTCCGTCTGCACTGTCTGTTCTTTCCTGTTCCCTGCACATCCTATGGCCAGAAATGCTGCTGCGGCCACAGGTACAATCTGAAATGCTTTCATAGATTATTGATTTTAATAATTGTTCAACAGTTGTTCAAGTTCGGTCTGTGCCGTGATGAATTCCAGAATGGACTGCACCAGCATACCCTGCACGTTGTCAAGGTCGGTGCTGGCTGTGGTCACCTCCATACTGGAGGCCATACCGTACTGGTATTTCCGGCTTATGTTGTCGAAAACGCGTTTGGTCACCTCAAGATTCTCCTTCTGGTTGATGAAACTTTCGTAAGCGGAGGTGAGGTTGTAGCACAGTTGACGGTACTGTATTTCAAGCGAGGCTTCAGTGTCGACGAGCGTGTTGATCTGCTTGTCATAGTCGTGTTTTGCGCTGCGCACTGCGCTCAGGCGGTTGCCGGAGGAGAAGATGGGGATGTTGAGAGTGGCTCCGAGCATATTCGGAGGGGTCATATTCATTGTCATCTCGTCGCTGAGGTATTCCTTCGCGCTGTACTGGTGAAACACGCTCAAGGAAGGCGCGTATGCCCATTTTGCAAGATCCAACTGTTTCTTGCTCAGGTCCGCGCTCTTGCGCAGAAGCTGGAATCCGTAGTTCTTTTCCATATCGAAATCCTCGCTCAGCAGGCTGAACGCCTTCTCTTCACTGATCAGGTCATCTATGCCGTCGGTGAGGGTGATCTCGGTGCTTGCGCTGATATTGAGCAGCACTCGCAGGGAATTGTATATCATCTCGAGGGAGCGCTCCGTCGAACTTACAGTGTTCTCCATCTGGGACTGGCGTACGCGGATCTGGTCGGCGCTGGTCAGCTCAGCCGCACCCACTTCCACGCTTTTAAGAGTGTAGTTGTACAGTTCGCCGAGGCTTGCGGCATTCTTGCGGTAGAGGTTGAGTGTCTCTTCTGTAACAAGGGCCGAGCAGTAGAGGGTCTTGACGTTGTTGGTAATCTGCTGTTCGGTCTGTTTCAAGGATATGTCGGCCATATCGCCGGACACTTTGCTGATGCCTATGCCTATTATCTGGGCGGGGGTGAGAGACACTGCCGAGGTTATGCCTATGGTGATGGAAGCCGGAAGGGCGATGTCCATTGCACCGAGGTTCATCCTGTAACCGAAATTGGTGGAGTAGTCAGCCTTTGCCGAAACCTGGGGGAGCAGGGATGAAATTGCCTGCCACTTCGCCGCTTCCGCCTTGCGTATGTCCAGAGACGCGTTCTGTATGGTGAGATTATGATCAAGCGCGTATTGTTTGGCTTCCTCAAGAGAAAGACTGATCCTTGCGGGCCCTTCCTCGTTCTGTGCTGGTGCGGGGACTGACAAAAAGGCAAGAAACAGGGCAAAAAGGCCGTTTTTCAAATGTTTTTCAATCATCATAATATCTGTCTAAAACGGAGATTTTCGGTCTGCAAAAATCACACCAATCAACCGGGTTGCAAAAATAGAAAAAAAGCCGGTCAAAAATGGCCGGCTTTAAGAATATTTGTCAAATACTTTCCGTTTTAGTTGTACCTGGCTACCCTTGCGATGGTCTTGGGCACATCGGTATTGTCGTGGCAGTTTGAAAATTCGGAAGCCTTGGCTCCATATACCCAGAGCATTACGGGCGCGCCTGAGTGGCTGCCGAATGACCAGGACACCATTGCTATGCTGTCAAGGACCTTGATTGCCTCCACGGCGAACTTTTCGTTGCTCGAGTAGAGGTTCCTCTCCCTTGCGTCAGCCTTGTCGAGGAAGGTTTCCTTGTAGGCCTGGGTGAGGCGCCTTTCAACCATAGGATGAACGGGAAGTTCGCTCCACAGGCCGAGCTTTTCGCTGAGAAGCTGCTTCACCTCCTCCCAGGACACCGTCCTGTCCTTGGCGCCTGCCCTGAGCTGGGCTATGGCTGCGGAGAGTCCGTCCTTGGAGCATTTTGCGAAACGGTAGTTCTGGGGGCGCATTTCGTACATCCCGGAGCCCATTACCAGACCTCCTGTCTCGTGGTCCGCTGTGACGATGATAAGTGTCTCGTTGGGGTGCTTTGCGGCAAAATCCAGCGCGAGCTGGACGGACTGTGCCATATCGTTGACTTCGTGGATGACACCGACGGCATCGTCAGCGTGCGCAGCGTGGTCGATCATACCGCCTTCGATCATAAGGAAGAAGCCCTTTTTGCTGAAGTTGGTCCACATATAGTCTATTGCGGCTTCGGTGAAGTCCCTGAGGCTGGTCTGACCTTCCCGGCGGTCTACGGCATAGACAAGATCATCCGGTTTCTGGTCAGCGGCGAGGTAGATGACCCTGCCTCCCTTGACGGGCTTGTACTGCTCGCGGCCGCAGAATACGTTGATGCCTGCCTCGCGGGCCTTTGCAATCCAGTCCTCGCTTTCAAGGGCGCTGCCTCTCTGCTTGAGGAAGCGTGAACCGGCGGCGAAATCTATCTTCGAGTCGAGAAGCTGCTGTGAAATGACATCATAGCTGTTGCGGCTTGCATCGTGACCGTAGAATGCGGCGGGAGTGGCGTGGTTCACGCCGACAGAAGTCACGACACTCGTGCCGAAACCCTTTTTCTGGGCCAGTTCTGCAATGGAAGTGGTCCAGGAACTGTCGGCGGCTACACCGAGCCAGTTGTTGGGAATCTTCACACCGCTTGAGAGCGCTGTGCCGGCTGCGGAGGAGTCGGTTACAAGGGAGTTGTCGGAGTAGGTGGTGATGAGCGCCTGAACGGGGAATGCGGTGAAGTTGACCTGTGGCAGCCCTACAGCCTTGTTGTACATATTGGTGAGATGGGTATGGTTTGCGCCCATACCGTCACCGATGAAGTAGAACACATACTTCGGAGTTTGAGCGTACGCTCCCGCTGTCAGGACGACGGCGATGACAAGGGTAAGAAATCTTTTCATATCGTATTGTTTCATTGTTTACTGCTTGAGCACTCCCAACTCGAGGCCTATCTTGGTGAAAGCGGCTATGCACCTGTCCAGATGTTCCCTTTCGTGCCCGGCTGAAACCTGAACGCGGATACGGGCCTGTCCCTTGGGCACTACAGGATAGTAGAAGCCGGTGACATATATGCCCTCCTCCTGGAGCCTTGCGGCGAATTTCTGGCTCAGCGGCGCGTCATAGAGCATCACGGCGCAGATAGCCGACTGGGTGGGCTTGATGTCGAAGCCGGCCTTCTTCATACCTTCCACAAAGTAGTCCGTGTTGGTATGGAGCTTGTCCTGCAGGTCATTGGTGCGTGACATCATATCGAACATCGCGCAGCCTGCGGCAGCCACCATAGGGGGAATCGAATTCGAGAAGAGGTAGGGGCGTGAGCGCTGGCGAAGCATAGCTATTATCTCCTTGCGTCCGGTGGTGAAACCGCCTACGGCGCCGCCGAAACTCTTTCCGAGCGTGCCGGTGAGGATTTCAATCTTTCCGCGGAGGTCGTATTTCTCGGTCACGCCGCGGCCTGTGCGTCCGACAACGCCGGCCGAGTGGGATTCGTCCACCATCACCATAGCATCATACTTGCAGGCGAGTTCATAAATCCTGTCGAGAGGAGCCACATTGCCGTCCATCGAGAACACGCCGTCGGTGACGATGATGCGGTGTCTCTGGGCCTGTGCGATCTTCAGGCAGTTCTCCAGTTCGTTCATATCAGCGTTGGGGTAGCGGTAGCGCTGCGCCTTGCACAGACGCACGCCGTCTATGATCGAAGCGTGGTTGAGCGAATCTGAGATGATGGCGTCCCTGTCGTCGAAAAGGGGCTCGAACACACCGCCGTTGGCGTCGAAGCAGGACGTGTAGAGTATGGTGTCCTCGGTGCCGAAGAATTCGGATATCTTGGCCTCCAGCTGTTTCTGGAGGTCACCCGTGCCGCAGATGAAGCGGACGGAGGCCATACCGTAGCCGTGGGTGTCAAGAGCGTCCTTGGCCGCCTTGATGAGTTCCGGATTGTTGGCAAGGCCGAGGTAGTTGTTGGCGCAGAAGTTCAGTACTTCCTGTCCTCCCTTGACCTTTATCACTGCCTGCTGGGCGGTGGTTATCACTCTTTCGTCCTTATAGAGGCCTGCATCCTTTATCGACTGCAGCTCCGTTTGAAGATATTGCTGGAATCTGTCGTACATCGTTATATAGGTTTAGAAGTTGTTTACATTTAATTGCTCTCATTTCTTATGCATCTTTTTTGCGTCTTTGCACTTTCAATTCGGTCACATACCAACCGGTATGCTCCCTCATTTCAAGCACAAATCCATCAAAAAAACTGCTATAATAAATTTCGGCAATCAAATTTAAACAACTTCTTATGTGTCTTACAAATGTAGTCAAATTTCCGCCAAATTAGTATATTTGTCTTAGAATCTGTTTTGAAATGATTAACTTCAATACTTATGTTTCTTTTTCGCATATTTTTCGCTGCTTTTCAGTCACAACGGAACCCCGTTGCTCCTTCAAATCATCAAAAAATCTGCTGAAAAATAACCTATAATAATTTTCGTGAACCATTTCAAAACAGATTCATACAAAACCGTGAACGATGAGCTACATAAACGAAGATTTCCTGCTGTCAAACGAGTACTCCCGCGAGCTGTATCACCAAAGCGCGGAAAACCAGCCCATAATAGACTATCACTGCCATCTGGTGCCTCAGCAGATTGCCGAAAACATAAGGTTTGAGGACATCACGCAGCTGTGGATAGCGGACGGCCGCTGCGGAGACCACTACAAGTGGCGCGCCATGCGCGGCAACGGGATCAGCGAGGAATACATCACCGGAGACCGCACTCCAAGGGAGAAGTTCGCCTGCTGGGCCGACACGGTGCAGCACGCAATGCGCAATCCTCTCTACCATTGGAGTCATCTGGAGCTCAAGCGGGTGTTCGGCATAGACACGCCGCTGAACCCTTCCACCGCAGATGAGATTTTCGACCGCTGCAATGAGATGCTCTCCACAGAGCAGTTCCGCGGACAGGCGCTCATACGCCGCTTCAACGTCGAGACGCTGTGCACCACCGACGACCCTGTCGATGACCTGCGCTACCATCATATGATAAAGGAGAATCCTTTCGGAACAAAGGTTCTTCCCGCCTGGAGGCCCGACAAAGCCGTCGAAATATCCAATCCGGAGGCATTCAGGACGTATGTCGGAAGGCTTTCCGAAGTCACCGGAATGGAGATAGCCCAGTGGTCCGACCTTCTCGATGCCCTTCAGCGCCGTCACGATTTCTTCGACTCCGAAGGATGCCGTCTGTCCGACCACGGTATGGCGACATTCTATGCGGAGGATTATACCGAAAGTGAAATAGAAGGGATATTCAGCCGCACGATGGCCGGCAAGTTTCCCACGGACCTTGAAATCGACAAGTTCCGCAGCGCGATGCTCCACTTCCTCGCGGTGATGGACGCGCGCAGCGGCTGGACCCAGCAGTTCCACGTGGGTCCGCTGAGGAACAACAACGAGAAGATGTTCCGCATTCTTGGCCCGGACTCCGGATTCGACGCAATCCACGACCTGCCCGTTGCCGCTGCGGGCCACAAGTTCTTCAGCCGTCTGGCTCTCGATGACAATCTGGCGAAGACCATTCTGTACTGCCTCAATCCCAAGGATTTCGAAGTGTTCGCAGCTATGGCCTACACCTTCAACGACGGCATCGTTCCCGGAAAGATGCAGCTAGGCTCGGGATGGTGGTTCCTCGATCAGGAATTCGGTATGCGCAAGCAGATAGACACCATCAGCGCCATCGGTCTGCTGAGCCGTTTCGTCGGGATGCTGACCGATTCCAGGAGTTTCATAAGTTACCCCCGCCACGAATACTTCCGCCGCATACTTTGCGAAATTCTGGGCCAGGACCTCGCTCAGGGCAAGCTTCCCGTTTCCGAGTTGCCGTTCATCCACAAGATGGTGAGCGACATCTCCTACCGCAACGCCAGAGACTATTTCGGGTTCTGATCTGAGAAGCTGTCTGGCGGCACGAAGCCGTCTCACAACAAAAAAGGATGGCCCGAAAGCCATCCTCTCTATCATATCCCTTCCGGGAAATTAGTCCATAAGGGAGAAGCGCTTGAAGCAAAGAACCTTGGCTTCCTTGTCGACAGCGGCGATGGAATCCTTCACGGAAGTCTTGCCGTCGCCCATCTGATATTCCTGAGCCTCAAGGGTGTTTTCCTTGAAGAACTTGCTCAGACGGCCGTTCGCGATGTTCTGAACCATCTGTTCGGGAAGGTTTGCAGCCTTCTCGGCTCCGACGGTTGCGATTATCTGACGTGCCTGGTCAGCCTGTTCGGGAGTGATCCAGCCCTTTGCGCAGTTGGAGTTGATGTGGTCTTCGCTGTCCACGTGAGCAGGGTTGATACCGGCCTTGTTGAGAGCTGCGTCAACAGCCTTCCTGACCAGTTCTTCCTTGGTCTTTTCGACAGCTACTGCCAATTCCTGCTTTACAACCTCTTCGGGGCAGTCGGCAGAGGAAACGGCTACGGGGTTCATAGCCACAATCTGCATTGCGACACCCTTTGCGAGATCTTCGGGAACGGGTTTGTTGAAAGCCACAACGGCGCCTATCTTGCCGTTGAGGGTGTGAACGTATGAACCGATGTAGGGAGCGTTGATCTTTGCATAGCAGGCAATGACGTGTTTTTCACCGCTCTTGCCGGTCTGGGTGGAGATTGCTTCCTCTACGGTCGTGCCGTCAGCCATCTTGCAGGCGTTCAGAGCAGCGGCGTCTTCGGGGAGGTTGGCTATTGCAACGTCAGCGATGGCGTTGGCCAGGTCCTGGAATTCCGAGTTGTTGGCGACAAAGTCAGTTTCGCAGCCGAGGCATACGAGGACGGCATTTTCACCATTGACGCGTACCTTTACAGCACCTTCGGTGGTCTCACGGTCAGCGCGCTTTGCAGCGACGAGCTTACCTTTTTCACGGATGATTTCCTGTGCACGGGTGAAATCGCCTTCAGCCTCAACAAGGGCCTTCTTGCAATCCATCATACCTGCACCTGTCATTTTACGCAGCTTTGCTACGTCTACAGCCTTGATTTCCATAGTCTTCGGTGTGTAATTGTTTATTCTGCCTTCTCTTCAGCCTTCTCTTCAGCCTTTTCTTCGGCGGGCTTTTCAGCATTCTTGCGTGAGCGGATACGCTTGCCGGGAGCCTGGGCGGGAGCTTCTGCAGCGGCTTCGGTTTCTTCAGTTTCCTTGTCCTTTTCGAGTTTCCTCTCTTCGAGGCCTTCCTTAATCGCACCGCAAAGCACGTCCATAACCAGAGCGATGGACTTGGCGGCGTCATCATTTGCCGGAATCACATAATCAATCGGAGTGGGATCGCAACAAGTATCAACCATAGCGATAACCGGTATGTTCAGACGATTGGCTTCTCTTACCGCGTTGATTTCCTTCTGAACGTCAACGACGAAGAGAGCTGAAGGCAGACGGTTGAGGTCAGCGATGGAACCGAGGTTCTTCTCGAGCTTGGCTCTCTGGCGGGTGATCTGGAGGCGTTCACGCTTTGCGAGGGTCTCGAAAGTGCCGTCGGAAATCATCTTGTCGATGGTATTCATCTTCTTGACGGCCTTGCGGATGGTGGGGAAGTTGGTAAGCATACCACCTGCCCAGCGTTCAGTTACGTAAGGCATATTGACAGCCTTTGCCTGCTCGGCAACGATGTCCTTAGCCTGTTTCTTTGTTGCAACAAACAGTATCTTGCGGCCTGAGCGTGCAAGCTGTTTCATTACGTTTGCTGCTTCATCTATTTTGACAACAGTCTTATGCAGGTCGATAATGTGGATCCCGTTCTTCTCCATAAAGATGTAAGGAGCCATTTTGGGATTCCATTTTCTCTTCAGGTGACCGAAGTGAACACCTGCATCGAGTAAGTCCTGGAAATTTGTTCTAGACATTTGATTGGTTTTTTTGTTGTTTTTTACTTTGACTCTCCTTTCCTGCGAGAGTTCTCTTCAGGCAACCGGGAGTAGCGTCATCACTGGCAGTCTCCCCGGTTTTCCGCGTCCGGCCAAACTGATGGTAGTCAAAACGAGTCCATCCGTTTTCAAGCCGTCCGTGCAATTGTAAAAAATCTGCTCAGCAGCAAAACATTAACGTTTGCTGAACTGGAAGCGTCTACGTGCACCGGGCTGACCGGGCTTCTTACGTTCAACCTCACGGGCGTCACGGGTAAGAAGGCCTTCTGCCTTAAGGGCGTGGCGGTAAGCTTCGGCATCGACCTTGCAAAGTGCGCGGGCGACTCCGAGGCGAACGGCTTCTGCCTGACCCTTAATACCGCCGCCGTCGACATTGACCTTGAGGTCAAACTGTCCTTCGGTGCCGGTAACGGCAAAAGCCTGGTTTACGATGTACTGGAGGGTTCCTTCCTTGAAATATTCTTCAAGGGAACGTCCGTTGACCGTAACGGTACCTTTACCTGCGGTAAGATAAACGCGTGCAACTGCAGATTTACGTCTTCCAAGGGCGTTGAATACTTCGTTCATCTGTTACTTCTTTTCTAAGTTGATTAATTTGGGTTGCTGTGCCTCGTGCGGATGTTCCGGACCTGCATAAACATAGAGGTTGCGGTAAATCTGCGAGCCGAGACGTGTTCTGGGAAGCATACCTCTGACGGCTTCCTCAATCACTGCTGTCGGTTTGCTCTGCATCAGAATCTTGGGGGTGGCGAAACGCTGACCTCCGGGGTATCCGGTGTGACGAACGTAAACCTTGTCGGTAAACTTCTTGCCTGTGAAGCGTACCTTCTCCGCATTGATGATGATGACGTTGTCACCGCAGTCAACGTGGGGAGTGTAGCTCGGCTTGTGCTTGCCGCGGAGTATCTTTGCCACCTGGGTGGCAAGGCGACCCACTACCTGGTTCGTTGCATCAACTACATACCATTCCTTCTGAACGGTTGCTTTGTTGGCCGACACTGTTTTGTAGCTAAGTGTGTCCACTGTGTTGATTTTTAAGTTAATAACTGAGTTTGTTGCGATTTCCCCATATTTTTGGGGCTGCAAATATAATATTTTTTTTCTACAAATCTCCATTTCTGATTATTTTTGCAATCGCAGCGGCAGAGAAGGCCGTCTGAACGATTTCGGATGAAGATAGGGAACATAGAACTCGGAGACAGACCGGTTGCGCTTGCGCCTATGGACGACGTCACCGACGCCTCTTTCCGCTATGTATGCAAACTTTACGGCGCGGATCTCCTCTACACGGAGTTCGTTTCCTCCGACGCCCTTGTGCGCGATGTGGACAAATCCATACGCAAGATGCAGGTGACCGACTTCGAAAGGCCCGTCGGTGTGCAGATATACGGTCACATGCCCGAGGCGATGGAGCAGGCCGCCCGTATGGCGGAGGAGGCTCATCCCGATTTCATCGACATCAATTTCGGCTGCCCTGTCAACAAGATTGCCAAGAGGGGGGCCGGCAGCGGAATGATGCGCGAGCCGGACAGGATGATAGAGATAACCCGCCGCGTGGTCGATGCGGTCCGTCTTCCGGTCACCGTCAAGACCCGCCTTGGATGGGATGACGAGTCGAAGATCATCGTCGAGCTGGCCGAGAGGTTGCAGGACGCAGGAATTGCAGCTCTCACGGTGCACGGACGCACACGCTGCCAGATGTACCGCGGAGAAGCTGACTGGACTCTGATAGGGAAGATAAAGGAGAATCCCAGAATGGCCATTCCCATAATCGGCAATGGGGACATAGATTCTCCGGAAAAGGCCCGCGAGGCATTTGACCGCTACGGCGTGGACGGAATAATGATAGGCCGTGCAAGTTTCGGGCATCCGTGGATCTTCAGGGAGGTGAAGCATTACCTCGAAACCGGAGAGAAACTTCCCCCGATGAGCGTCGCCGACAGGGTGTCCCTCGCCGCGATGCACCTTGCAAAGAGCATCGAGGTGAAGGGCGAGCGCAAGGGCGTGCTGGAGATGCGCCGTCATCTGTCCTGCTACTTCAAGGGCCTTGACAATTTCAAGCCGGTGAGGATGAAACTCGTTACGGAAAACGACCCCGCCGAGGTCTTCAGGATACTTGACCATATTAAGAATATGTTTTGAAATAATTAACTATAATAATTTTCGTGAACCATTTCAAAACAGATTCCAAGGAAAACTGGTGATATGTCAGGATTTGTAAACAACGTGCTTCTGTTTCCTTACAGCGCCGTGCTGCGGCTGAGGAACCTTCTATATGACAGCAATGTCATCAGATCGAGAAAATATGCCACTCCGGTCATCTCGTTCGGCAACATCACTGCCGGCGGGACCGGTAAGACCCCGCACGTGGAGATGCTCCTTGAAATGCTTGAGGAAAAGGGTTTCAGCAGGGAAGTGACAGTCATATCCAGAGGTTATGGAAGGAAGCTCCGCAAGCCTCTGTACGTCTCCACGGGCGACGATGCCAGGAGCGCCGGGGACGAGCCCCTGCAGATAAAGCGCAAGTTCCCTGAGGTGACCGTGGCCGTCGGGAGCCGCAGGGAGTCTTTCATCCAGAGCATAGAGGACAATCCGGAGATGATGTCCCGCAAGTGCTTCATCCTTGACGACGGATTCCAGTACAGACGTATAAAGCCCTCGTGCAATATAGTGCTCGTGGATTTCAACCGTCCCATCGACAGGGACTCGCTGATTCCCCTGGGAAGGCTGCGTGACCTGCCGTCCCGCATCCGCAGGGCCGATGTGGTGATTGTGACCAAAGTCCCCGAACTCCTTGACCCCTGGGAAATGGAACAGTGGCGCAAGCGGCTGAAGCTCGGCCGTGCACAGCATATGTTCTTCACCAGGTCCGTTTTCGGCAATCTTCTACCCATATATTCCACAATCGCGGACAAACGTTATGTCTATTCGAAGGAAATCATAATGTTCAGCGGCATAGCCGACGACACGGTGATGTACCGTCATCTGTCCCTGGGCTACAACATCGTGGCGCGAGTCAGGTTCAACGACCATCACGACTACACCTTCCGTGACATAGCCCGTCTGTCGCATCTGGCCTCAAGGTATCACCGGGCCGTTCTTGTCTGCACCGAAAAGGATGCAATGCATATCCTCGGCAACAACCTCTTCCCCGAAGACCTCTGCTCCCGTCTGTTCTATCTCCCTATGAAAGTCGAATTTCTCGACGGAAGCATGAAGGACCGGTTCCTGAAAGCAACCTCCCTCATCTGACAGATAAAAAGTGCCGTCAAAGCTTGGAAAAAAGCGTAAGAGAAAGTACTTTTGTTTGTTTGTAGGAATGACGGAAAACAAATGCAGGTCCTGAAATTCGGAGGTTCCTCGGTCGCTGATGCGACCAGTATGTCAAGGGTCCTCGACATAGTTGTCGAAGCGTCCCTTGCCGACCGGGTGATCCTGGTCAGTTCAGCTATGAGCGGGTGTACCGACACCCTGCTCAGGGTTTCTGACGGAGATACAAGCCTTCTCGGGGGACTGAAGGCAAGGCACGAGGCGGCGATAACCAGGCTCTTCACCGGAAAAGAGAGGGAGGCCGCCCTGAAGGACTGTGCTGAGACCTTCGCCGCCATCGGCAGCTGCAGCAACTGCGTCGAATCCTACGGCGAAATACTTTCCACAAGGATACTGGCCTCGAAACTCGCCTGCGACGGCTATTCAGTGCGCTGGGCCGATTCAAGAAAACTCGTCATTAAGGATGACGAGCCGGCGACTTTCGACAATATCCGCCGTTTTGTGGGCTCCTGCAGCGAAAGGATCATCGTCGCTCCCGGCTTCATAGCCTCCGACAGGGACGGAAATACCACGACCCTCGGCCGTGGAGGCTCGGACTACAGCGCCTCCCTGTTTGCGGCAGCCACAGGAGCGTCCAAACTCGAGATATGGACGGACGTTCCCGGCATAATGACAGCCAATCCAAAGGATGTCCCCCAGGCCGCGACCATCCCCTGTCTGACCTACGATGCCGCGTGGAGACTGGCCGAACACGGGGCCAAAGTGCTCTATCCGCCTTCAGTGGCTCCTGCAAAGCGCTGCGCGATAGGAATGTCCATACGCAACACCTTTGACCCTGCGAACCCGGGAAGTCTGGTCAAGGACGTCCCTTCTCCCGCTGTCTGGACAGGGATCACATCCTGCGGCAACGTGCTGTGTCTGGTGGCTGACCATCCTTTCAACGCTGAGGAGACCTGCGGCAGGATACAGGCTGCCCTGCAGCGCTGTTGCATAGACCGTCCCGAAGTGACCTTCGAGGAAGGCTGTGTTCTGATAACCGTGCCGGAGGCCCTGGCCGGGGAGGCCTTGAAAGCGCTTCACAATGAATTCTTCGTGCTTGAAGGGACCGGCGTGCGGAACCTCTACATAGCAGGAAAGGGAGCCGTCGGCACCGCCCTGCGGGAAATGGTCGAACAGACGGCCTCCTCCATCAAGGCCCGCAGCGGCAAGATACTGCGCATCGTGGCCCAGGTGGACAGCAGCAGCGCCGACTTCTGCCGTGACCTTGTGCGCACCGCACCGAAGAACGCGGTATTCGTGGATGTCACCGACAGCGAGGACATATACAGATGGTACAGGCCGCTGCTCGCAGCCGGTGTGAACATCGTGTCATCCAACCGACGTTCCCTTTCAGTTCCCTATGACGAATATGCCGAAATGAAGAAGGCCTCTCTGCTCGGAGGAGCTTTTCTCCGATATGAGACGACCGTCGGAGCTGCCCTGCCCATCCTTGAGAGCATAGCGCTCAGCGCCAACAGCAACGATGAGATAACCGAAATAGAGGCTGTCGTGTCCTGCACCTTGAACTACATACTCTCCTCGGACCTGCCTTTTTGGAAGGCTCTTGAAAGGGCTCAGGCCATAGGTCTTACGGAAAAGGATTTCAATCAGGACCTCGAGGGCAGGGATGCCCTTCGCAAGCTGCTCATCCTTTCACGCGAGGCGGGCGTGCATCTCGACGAGAAGGATGTCGTGATAGAGCCGGTGAAGGATGTGGAGAACATCTCATCCGACCAGAGATTCGTGGCCTCACTGGTCAGGGACAGGTCGCTGCCTCTCGGTTACAGGGCTTCCATCCGCCTTCGGAAGGTGGACAGCAGCCACCCTGCCTACTGGCTCAGGGGCACCGATAATCTGATAATAGTTAAAAGCGCCTACCATCCCTCTCCGCTCATCATCCAGGGTGCCGGAGAAGGTGCAAGGCAGGCCGCTTCCAGTGTTTTAAATGATATTCTGAAATGAAAGTAGCGGTAGTTGGCGCCACCGGACTGGTGGGTACCAGAATGCTCCAGATTCTTGAAGAAAGAAATTTCCCCGTGACCGAACTCATACCGGTCGCATCGGAGAAGTCCATCGGCCGTAAAGTCAGTTTCAAGGGACGTGACTGGACTGTGGTCAGGGCGGAGGATGCCCTTGCCGCAAAGCCCGTCCTTGCTCTTTTCAGCGCCGGAGGCGGCACGTCCGAAGAACTGGCTCCCAGGTTCGCCGCCGCCGGATGCAGGGTTGTGGACAATTCGTCGTTCTGGCGTATGGACCCTTCCAAGAAACTAGTTGTCCCGGAAATCAACGGCGATGTGGTCACGGCGGACGATATGATAATAGCGAATCCCAACTGCTCCACCATCCAGATGGTGCTGCCGCTCGCCCCTCTGCACAGGGCATTCGGAATAAGGAGGATAGTGGTCAGCACCTATCAGAGTGTGACGGGTGCCGGCTACAGGGCCATCAACCAGATGAACGCAGAGCGCGCCGGGGAAAGTGAATATGAGATGAAGTTCCCTTACAGGATAGACCAGAACGTGCTTCCCCACATTGACAGTTTCCTCGACAACGGGTACACCAGGGAGGAGATGAAGATGGTCAACGAGACCCGCAAGATACTCCGCGATGACAGCATTGCCGTGACGGCCACCACAGTGCGTGTGCCCGTCCAGGGAGGTCATTCCGAATCCGTGAACATAGAGTTCCTCAAGCCCTTCACCGTGGAGGAGGCCCGCAGCCTTATGGCCGGGATGCCCGGAGTCACCGTTCAGGACAACCCTGCCGCCAATGTCTATCCTATGCCCCTTTACGCCTGGGGCCGGGATGACGTGTTCGTGGGCAGGATAAGGAGGGACGAGTCGGTCGAAAACGGCCTCAATCTATGGTGTGTGAGCGACAATATCCGCAAGGGCGCGGCCACGAACGCCGTGCAGATTGCCGAACTTCTTCTTGAAAAGGGATACATAGGATAGCTTATGAAAGTCATAGTCAGCGGATACGGCCGTATGGGCCATATGGTGGAGAGCGTACTTCTCAGGAAAGGAATCGAGATTGCCGCCGCTTCGGAGGATGTCCTGGCCGTTGACCCTTCGCTTGCCCGCGAGTGTGTCTGCATAGATTTCACCACTCCTGCTGCCTTCAGGAACAACTACCGCTTCCTGGCGGAGAATTTCAAGGCGGTGGTGGTCGGCACCACGGGCTGGAACGACATCGAACGGGATGTGGTGGACTGCTTCCTCGCCAACGGAACGACCATGATACATTCCTCCAACTTCTCCATAGGTGTCAACGCGGTGTTCGCGGCCGTGGAGAGGGTGGGAAAGGTGCTCGGGGGCTACGGATACGTCCCCCACATAGAAGAAACCCATCACATACACAAGCTGGACGCCCCCAGCGGCACGGCGAAGACGCTCGCCTTTCTGGTGGAGGGCAGTCTGGGTGTGAAACCCGAGATATCCTCCCACCGCGAAGGGGAAGTCCCCGGGACACATATCGTGGATTTCAGGTCCGCTGTCGACGACATAGTCATATCGCACGAGGCCTTTTCCCGTGAAGGCTTTGCAGAAGGGGCCGTCGTGGCCGCTCAGATGACAGAAGGCCTGGAAGGTGTTTATGAATTTAAGGAACTGATACTGAAATGAAATTATTCAAGGGCTGCGGCACCGCTCTGGTGACACCGTTCTCCGACGGAAAGGTGGACTATGATGCCTATGCGGCATTGATTGACAGGCAGGTTTCTGCCGGAACAGATTTCCTTGTGCCTCTGGCCACAACAGGCGAGACTCCCACGCTCAGCGCTCAGGAGAAGGTCTCCCTGCTGCGTCTGACCCGCGAACACGCTGCGGGAAGGCCGCTTCTGGTGGGTTGCGGTTCGAACAGCGTCCCGGGCACCCTTGCCAATATGGAACTGCTCGAAGCCCACGGGGCCGATGCCTGGCTGGTGGTGGTGCCGTTCTACAACAAGCCCACTCAGGAAGGTCAGTTCCTCTATTTCAAGACCATTGCGGAATCAGCCGGCAAGCCTGTGGTGATATACAATGTCCCCGGGCGCACAGGCGCGAATATGACCGCTCAGACGTGCATAAGGCTGGCCAGGGAAGTGCCGAACATCATCGGCATCAAGGAGGCTTCCGGCAAGATGGACCAGGTCATCGAAATCCTCGATGGCGCGCCTGAGGGGTTCAGCGTGCTCAGTGGAGATGACGATATGACCCTCGGTATGATGCGGCACGGTGCGGCGGGAGTGGTGTCCGTGGCGTCCAATATTGTCCCCGATATGGTGCGCGAAATGACCGGTGCGGCTCTGGAAGGCCGTTTTGACGATGCCCAGGCAATCGACACGCGGCTGCAGCCCCTTTTCAGGAACTGTTTCGTGGAAAGCAACCCGATTCCCGTCAAGGCGGGTCTTGCCCTGATGGGACTCATAAGGGATGAAGTCAGACTTCCCCTCAGCACGCCGGGCGACAGCACCGTGTCGCTTATGCGTTCCACTCTGAGCGATATCGGAATACTCTAGACCAGCCTTCCGATGAGTTCCTCCCTGTCTCCGGGCAGGAAATCTATGACAGGAATCTCAATCATCGTGTAGCAGCCGCTTTTCTGCCTTGTGCAGGCGCGTGCGGCCATAGCGAGGATCTGTCCGGTGAGGGCCGGATTGTTGATGCGCATCGTGAATTCCGCAGTCTGGCCGCCGGTCATTCCCGTTCTTCCGCTGCGTTCAAGGTCGACTCCGTGCATATGGGTGTCGATGGCATCAACTGACGGGACCTGCTTGACTGTGGTGCGGTCGTTGATGAAGTAGGGGTCTTCGCAGATGGACCTGCTTACCTGCTGAAGGTCGGCTCCGGGTTCGAGTTCCACAAACACCTCACGGTCGTGGATGCCCTTGCCGACAGGGATGGTCATACTCAAAGCCTTGATTACTCCGCTCTTGGAAGCAGCCACTACGGAATGTCCCATAGACCTTCCCGGACCGAAGGTCGTGTATGTCCGCCCGTCGGGTATGATGCCTTCCAGAAGAGCCCTTATGATGGAATCGCTGCCTGGGTCCCATCCGGCCGATATGATGCTGACCGCGCCGTTCTCCCTCGCCACGGGGTCAAGGGCGGAGCGAAGGTCCCGGATGTCGGGATGTATGTCGAAACTGTCCACGGTGCTGATGCCCTTGGCCAGATATTTCAAAGCATTCTCCCTCACCTTGCGCGAAGGAGTGGACAGAATGGCCGCATCCACCTTGCCGAGGAGGTCTATGTCGCTGACGACCTTATATTTTGAAAGTTCCTCGATTCCGTCGGAAGAGCCGCTCCTGCGGACTATCCCGACACATTCCATATCAGGGGCGGCCTCAACTGCCTGAAGCGCATAACGCCCTATGTTCCCGTATCCTACAATGGCAACTTTAATCATATTCTGCAATTTGTCCGATTAATTCTGCTTCTCCGGTGAGGAAGGTGCCATCTGACGAGCGCTCCACAATAAGGTCAGCCATCCTTGTATGGACTGTCATCCGAATCTCTCCTTGAGCATCTCCGTGGATATGCGACGAGACGATAACCGAAGCCACGGCTCCCGTGCCGCAGGCGTGAGTCTCCCTCTCCACCCCTTTTTCAAAAGTACGTATCCTTATCGAGCCGTCCGGCAGCGTCTGAACGAAATCCACGTTTGTGCCTTCCGGTGCGAACGCCGGCAGCCATCTCAGATGGTTTCCCCTTACGGCGACATCCTCCGTTTCCACGTTCCCGACAAAGGTGACGAAATGTCTTGCGCCCGTGTCGACGAACCACCCTCCGGATATGCCCTTCACCCGGGAGGGCTCCCTCATCCTGAGACGGACAGTCGCCACCGTGCCGTTTTGGGAGAGTATCTCAGCCCTGTGCCGCCCGTCAGGAGCCTCGAAGATATATTCCTTTCCGCTGGCGGGAACAATCCCGAGCCGTGCCGCCAGAGCGGTGATGCAGCGCCCTCCGTTGCCGCACATCATCCCGGTGGATCCGTCCGGATTGAAGAACTCCATACTGAAGTCGGCGTTCCGTGACTCCGTCAGGATGATAAGCCCGTCGGTGGAGTTTCCGGCACAGAGCCTCCTGACGATGTCGCCGCGCCTGTACCGCGCTACATCGCATCCACGTCCGTCGATGATGACGAAGGTATTGCCCGCTCCCGAATATATGTACATCCTATTGTCTTGATATCCTGGCACCTATGGCATTCAGACGGCCTTCGATATCCTCGTATCCACGGTCTATCTGCTCGATGTTGTCTATCTCTGAGATGCCTTTCGCCGACATAGCCGCCAGAAGCATCGCAATACCGGCTCGTATGTCGGGCGAGGTCATCCTGCCGGCCTTGAGCTGGAACTTGTGGTCGTGGCCTATCACCACGGCGCGGTGAGGGTCGCAGAGGATAATCTGGGCGCCCATATCAATCAGTTTGTCCACGAAGAACAGCCTGCTCTCGAACATCTTCTGGTGGATCAGCACGCTTCCCTTGCACTGTGTGGCAACTACCAGCATCACTGAAAGCAGGTCTGGCGTGAGTCCGGGCCAGGGCGCGTCGGCGAGGGTCATTATGGATCCGTCGAGGAATGATTCTATCTCGTAGCTGTCCTGCCGGGGCACGAATATGTCATCACCCCGCTGCTCGATCCTCACGCCCAGACGCCTGAAGGAGTCGGGAATGATGCCGAGGTTGTCATACGACACGTCCTTTATGGTCAGGGAACTTCCCGTGATAGCCGCCAGACCGATGAATGAACCGACCTCTATCATATCGGGAAGTATCCTGTGGGAAGTCCCGTGAAGGGCCTTCACGCCCTGGATTCTGATGAGGTTTGAGCCTGTGCCGTCTATTCTGGCTCCCATTGAGATGAGCATACGGCATAACTGCTGTATGTACGGCTCGCAGGCTGCGTTGTATATGGTGGTGGTGCCTTCGGCCAGCACGGCGGCCATTATTATGTTGGCGGTACCGGTGACGGACGCCTCGTCGAGCAGCATATATGCTCCCTTAAGCTTGTCTGCATTGAGGCAGAAGGCCTTCTGGGGCGCGGATGTGTCCAGACTCGCGCCAAGCTTGAGGAAACCGTCTATGTGGGTGTCAACCCTGCGCCGCCCTATCTTGTCACCGCCCGGCTTGGGGAAATAAGCCTTGCCGAAACGTGCCAGCATAGGTCCGACCACCATCACGGAGCCGCGCATAAAGGCGCATTTGCGGATGAAATCGTCGCTCTGGACATAGTCGCGGTCGATGCTGTCGGCCTTGAAGGTGTAGTCACCCTTTCCGTTAACGGTGACCTTGACCCCCATATTGGATATGAGGTCGATGAGATTCCTCGTGTCAAGTATCTCCGGGATGTTGGATATGCGCACTTCCTCGGATGTGAGCAACACGGCGCTTATTACTTCAAGAGCTTCGTTCTTCGCTCCCTGCGGGGCAATGCTGCCGCTGAGCCTGTGCCCTCCTTCTATGATGAATTTTCCCATTATATATGCTCGACTTCCGGGTGCAGCTCCACTTCGAACTTCTCCCGGATGGATGTGATTATTCTGTTTTCAAGGTCTATGACCTCCTGAGGGCTGGCCTTGCCGCTTGCATTGACAAGAACCAGAGGCTGCTTCTCATATACAGCCACGTTGCCTGTGCTGAACCCCTTGTATCCGCACTGCTCTATCATCCAGGCCGCGGGCACTTTCACCGATCCGTCCTCAAGAACATAGTGCGGAACGTTGTGATATGCCTCCTGCAGGCGGGCAAAGCGTTCTGCGCTCATAACGGGGTTCTTGAAGAAACTTCCCGCGCTTCCAATCTCTGCGGGGTCGGGAAGCTTGGCGCGGCGTATTTCAGCCACGCCCCCGCGTATTTCCTCCGGTGTGAGGCCGCCTCTTCCGGAGAAGAGTTCGGCAAGACCCCTGTAAGAGAGATTCGGCGAATATCGCCTTGTCAGGTGAAAGCTCACCAAGGTCACTATGTAGCGGCGGCCGCTGTGCTTGAACAGGGAGTCGCGGTAGGCGTAGGCGCAGTCGGATACGTTGAAAACGACGGTTTCCATCGTTTTCAGGTCGAAACAGGTCACATCCTCCACCACGTCCTTGATTTCGGTGCCGTATGCCCCGACGTTCTGTACCGCAGCCGCTCCTGCCTCGCCCGGGATAAGGGACAGGTTCTCAAGTCCCCAGAGACCCTTGGCGCAGGAGTCCTTCACCAGGTCGTCGAGAAGGAGCCCGGCTCCGGCAGTCAGGCGGACGTCTTCTCCGCCAATATCTTCATATGCTGCAGTCCTGATGGCCGAGTGGAACACCGTGCCGGGGAAATCTCCGGTGAAGAGCAGGTTGCTTCCGGCCCCGATATGCAGCCAGGGCCCGGGCAGGCTGCTGAAATCCAGACTGCGGAGGTCCTCGACGCTGCAGTACTCCACATAAGTGTCACAGGACACCTTCATCCTAAAAGTGTTCATTCCGCCAAGGTCCACGTTCTTCCGTATTTCAGCCATAGCCTACAGGAACTGTATTATCTTGATGAGCATCCAGCCGGTCACGACGAGTTTGAGCATCGTGCTGCAGACAAAACCTATGAAGGATGCCAGCGCCGGATTGAGGGCGGCGGAGGCTGACTTCCGCTCGAATATCATCTCAGCCAGCATCGCGCCGGCAAACGCCCCTATGATCATACCTATCGGTGAGAAGAGCAGTCCTACAAGCATCCCCGCGAGCGAACCGCGGCCGGCTGTTTTCGAACCGCCGGCCTTCTTCACCATAATGGAAGGGGCAAGGTAGTCCAGCACGGTCACGAGGACTGTCACCACAGCCCAGATGAGCAGCAGCCTGACCGGGAGGTCCTCCGGCCCCCAGATGAAGAGCAGCAGCAGTCCGAGCCAGCCCAGGGGAGGGCCCGGAATGACGGGGAGGAGGCATCCGATGAGGCCGATGACCCCGAGTATGACTGCAATTATCTGAATGGCGGGTTCCATTGTGCGTTCAATCGTGCATATTATTCCCAAAGGTACTGACAAAGGAGGAAATAATGCAAAAAATTCGTATTTTTGAAGTGCTTTTCCCGAAGGACAATATAGTCATTCTTAAAAAATAACTTGGTAATCTTTATGAGTCTTGTTTCGTCTTTTGAATTTGTCATTCAGTCACGTAGCCCGCTACGCTCCTTCATTTCGCATTCAAAATCCATAAACAATCTTTCATAAATCTTCACCAACTTATTTTATCATCATTCCATAACGAA
>JAZRYW010000006.1:0-40362 GCA_045600965.1 Bacteroidales bacterium
TGGTAATCTTTATGAGTCTTGTTTCGTCCTTTGAATTTGTCATTCAGTCACGTAGCCCGCTACGCTCCTTCATTTCGCATTCAAAATCCATAAACAATCCTTCATAAATCTTTTACCAACTTATTTTTTCATCATTCCTAAAGAAATAGCGATATGAAGAAGATGTTTATTCTTGCCGCAATGGCAATGGTGCTCTGTGCCTGCACCGACGGAAGCAATCCTCAGGTGAAGGCCCTCAAGGTTGAAGGAACAAACCTCTATATGGAGGGCGTTGACGAACCGGTGGTATGGCGTGGAATAAGTTTCGGCTGGCACAACCTGTGGCCCCGTTTCTACAACGCCGAGGCCGTAAGGACTCTTTCAGTTGACTGGGGATGTCCCATCTTCCGCGCCGCAATCGGGGCGGACACCCTTCACGAGACCGGGGACAACCGCGGTTACAGGGACTGTCCCGAACGTGCTCTGGAATGTCTTTTCAATGTGATTGACGGAGCCATAAGCACAGGCTCGTATGTGATAGTGGACTGGCATTCCCACGTCATCCACACCGAAGAGGCCAAGGAATTCTTCCGCACTGTGGCCACCAGGTATGCAGGCGTGCCGAATGTGATATATGAACTGATAAACGAACCGGTAAGCAGGGAATTCGAGACGGCGTTCGACTATTCCGAGCCCACCGGTGAGTCCCTTGCCGCCTACTGGAATGACCTGAAGGAATACGCCGAAGAGCTCATTCCCATCATAGAGGAGGCCTCCGGCTGCCATCCCCTGATACTTATGGGCTGCCCCCGCTGGGACCAGGCCATAGGATGTGTGGTGGACAATCCCATCACGAGCTATGACAATCTTATGTACACGGTCCACTTCTACGCCGCAACCCACGGACAATGGCTGCGTGACCGCGCCGAGAACGCCATTGCGGCAGGAATACCCGTATTCATATCAGAATGCGCCGCCTGCGAGGCCAGCGGTGACGGACGCATCGACCGCGAAGAGTGGGACATCTGGAGCGACTGGGCCGCTTCGAACAACGTCAGTATGCTGACCTGGAGCATAGCCGACAAGAACGAGACATGCAGTATGTTCACCAAGGACGCCACCGACGGCGGTCCCTGGCCGGACGAGGTGATAAAGGAATGGGGCAGGATGGTAAAGGAATGGCTGTAGTATGAAGAATTACGGACATTTCGACGACAAGTGCAGGGAGTATGTCATAACCGACCCTGCGACTCCCTGGCCCTGGATAAACTACCACGGGACAGATGATTTCTTCAGTCTGATCTCAGGAACCGCGGGCGGC
This sequence comes from Bacteroidales bacterium, assembly GCA_045600965.1. Taxonomy (GTDB): domain Bacteria; phylum Bacteroidota; class Bacteroidia; order Bacteroidales; family UBA932; genus RGIG6374. The sequence goes on from JAZRYW010000006.1 coordinate 1,301, forward strand.
TACTGCTTCTGCAGGGACGCGAAGTTCAGGCGCATCATACGATACCGCTATAACGGTGTGCCTATGGACGACGGAGGAAGATATTTCTACATAAAGGACGGCGACAGCGTCTGGAATCCGGGATGGAAACCCTGCAAGACCCCTCTGGACTCCTACGAATGCCGTCACGGAATGGGCTATACCCGCATCAGCGCCTCCAAGGACGATATTTCAGCCTCCGTGCTTTTCTTCGTCCCGGAAGGAATGCGCTGCGAGGTGCAGAAGCTTACGCTGAAGAACAATTCGTCCCGAAAAAGGAGCATAACCCTGTTCTCGTTCGTGGAATGGTGTCTGTGGAACGCGCAGACCGATATGGAGAACTTCCAGAGAAACTTCTCCACAGGCGAGGTCGAGGTTGAGGGAAGTGTAATCTATCACAAGACCGAATACCGCGAAAGGCGCGACCATTACGCCTTCTATGGCGTGAACTGTCCCATCGGCGGCTTCGATACCGACAGGGAGAGTTTCATAGGGCTTTACAATTCCTTCGGCGAGCCCGAGGCCGTCATCGAGGGCAGGCCGCGCAACTCTGTGGCGCACGGATGGAGCCCCGTCGCCTCGCACTGCATCTCCCTCGACCTCCAGGCAGGGGAAAGCCGTGATCTGATATTCACTCTGGGATATGTGGAGAATCCGCAGGATGAGAAATTCGTCCCCGCCACGGGGAGGGAGATAAATTCCTGCTCCGGGATAATCAACAAGAAAAGGGCCCTCGAGATGCTTTCGAAGGTGGATACCACCGAAAAGGTGGACGCCCTGTTCGACTCTCTGCGCCTTTATTGGGACAGGCTTCTGGGCCGGTTCAGCGTGGAGTCGGGTGTGCCTGAACTGGACCGTATGGTGAACGTCTGGAACCAGTACCAGTGTATGGTGACATTCAATATGAGCCGGAGCGCAAGCTTTTTCGAAAGCGGGATAGGCCGCGGCATGGGTTTCCGCGACTCCAACCAGGACCTGGTGGGATTCGTCCATCAGATACCGCAGCGCGCCCGCGAGAGGATAATCGACATAGCCTCCACCCAGTTTCCCGACGGAGGCTGCTACCACCAGTACCAGCCCCTTACAAAGCGCGGCAACGACGGCATAGGCGGCGGGTTCGGAGACGACCCCCTGTGGCTGATATTCGGCACGGTGGCATATATAAAGGAGACCGGCGATTTCGGCATACTTGACGAAATGGTGCCTTTCGACAATCTTCCCGGCAGCGAAAAGACCCTGCTCGACCACCTCAGGATATCGTTCGACCACGTTTTGAAGAATCTCGGGCCGCACAGTCTGCCTCTTATCGGCAGGGCCGACTGGAACGACTGCCTCAACCTCAACTGCTTCAGCAACAATCCGGACGACTCCTTCCAGACCACAGAGAACAAGTCTTCCGGCAGCAAGGCCGAATCGCTTATGATTGCGGGCCAGGCGGTATTCTGCGGACGGCAGTTCGCCGAACTGCTTGAAGCCTGCGGCAGAGGGACACCGGAGGAGGCGCGCGCAGTTCGCAGTGCCGTCGAAGATATGGAGAAAGCCGTCGAGAAGCACGGCTGGGACGGGAAATGGTTCCTGCGCGCCTATGACTACTACGGCAGGAAGGTCGGCTCTTCCGAAAATGAGGAGGGGAAGATATTCATCGAGAGCCAGGGATGGTGCACTATGGCCGGCATCGGCCGCGAAAAGGGTATGTGCGACAAGGCCCTCGACTCGGTGAAGGAGATGATGGACTGCGAGCACGGCATTGTGCTCAACAATCCGGCTTTCAGCCGCTACTATATCGAATACGGTGAAATCAGTTCCTATCCGCAGGGCTATAAGGAGAATGCCGGCATCTTCTGCCACAACAATCCCTGGATAATCATCGGTGAAGCGGTGAACGGCCGTCGCCAGGATGCCTGGGAGCATTACTGCAAGATAAGCCCCGCATTCATAAAGGATCAGAATCTCCATAAGGTCGAGCCCTATGTCTACTGTCAGATGGTGGCCGGAAAGGACTCCGCCCGACCGGGCGAGGGAAAGAACAGCTGGCTGACCGGCACCGCGGCCTGGAACTGGTATGCCGCGACGCAGTGGCTGATAGGCGTAAGGCCCGAATATGACGGCCTGACGATAGAGCCGGCTCTGCCTTCCTCCATAAAGAGCATAAGGGTTCACCGCATTTTCCGCGATGCCGAATATGACATCAAGGTCAATCTCACCGGCCGTCCCGGAAGCAGGTTCATACCTTATTCCAAGGGAAAGCACAGCATGGAAATTACAATCTGATTTTGAAAAAAACAGATAAATGTTTAAATTTACTACTTTGAAACCTCGGAAATAGAGATTTGCAACATTATATCAGAATTATTAACAATTATTAAGATGAAAAAGGGAAAACTTACTCATCTGCTCGGACTCCTGGTGATACTGCTGCTGGTGCCCGGGCAAATTCTTGCACAGAACCTTCGCGTTGAAGGCAAGGTTCTGGATGAGACGGGAGAAGGGTTGATCGGAGTCGGCGTGGTGATCCTCGGTACCACCAACGGAACCATCACCGACCTTGACGGAAACTACGTTCTCCCAGCAGTCCCTGCCGGCACCATACTGGAATTCTCCTGTGTGGGTTACAAGACTCAGCAGGTAACGGTAACGGGACCCACAATCAATGTCTCATTGCAGCCTGACACGAGCGCTCTGGAAGAGGCCGTTGTCATTGCATACGGACAGCAGAAGAAAGTGACCATCACGGGTGCGGTTGCAGCCGTCGGCGGTGACGAACTCCTCAAGGCTCCTGTCGCCAACGTTGCCAATGCGCTTCAGGGAAATCTCCCCGGCGTTTCGGTAGTCCAGCCTTCAGGTATGCCCGGTGCTGATGACCCCGTGATCAGAATCCGTGGCGTGGGCTCCCTCAACAGCGCGGAACCCCTGGTTCTCGTGGACGGTGTCGAACGTTCCTTCTCACAGCTTGACCCCAATGAAATCGAGAGCATCTCAGTCCTCAAGGACGCATCCGCAACGGCAGTGTTCGGTGTGCGCGGCGCGAACGGTGTCATCCTCGTGACCACCAAGCGTGGTGCCGTAGGCAAGGCTTCCGTGACGGCAACCGCCAATGCTGCGGTGCAGACCATCTCAAAGTTCATAGACTTCACCGATTCCTACCAGTACGGTCAGATGTGGAACTACACCGCCATCACGGACGCTCTTCCGATGAGCCAGTGGCCCGGCAGCGTGAACATCGCCGACTACACTCCCTATGCCGATGCGGGCATACGTTTCAGCCAGGACGTTATGGAGCATTTCTACAAGAAGGATATGCCCACGACTTTCCCCAGCACCGACTGGATCGACTACATAATGAACGATTCAGCCTGGCAGGAACAGGCCAACGTCAATGTCAACGGCGGTACTGAAAGGGTACGCTACTTCGTATCCGCAGGTTTCCTGAACCAGAACTCACTCTTCAAGACGTTCTCCAACAACAAGAACGAGACCTTCGACTTCCAGCGTCTGAACTACCGCGCCAACCTCGACATCGACGTGTCGAAGCACAGCCAGCTGTCGATAACCCTCGGCGGCCGTATGCAGGAGCGCAACACTATGGGTGGCGGTGAAGGCTTCCTCTTCCGCTATCTGCAGGGCGCAACTCCCTATGCAGGCTGCGGAGTCGATGAATATGGCCGTCATATCGTTTCGGATGTCAATCTCGTAGGTCCCTACGACCGTGACGCCCTGTCCAACTACTACGACCTGGGCTATGTCAACGAGAGCACCAACGTCCTCAACTTCGACCTCCAGTACAAGCCCGACCTGAGTTTCATCACCCCCGGTCTCGACTTCAAGGTGAAGGGTTCATACAACTCCGACTACACCGCGCAGAAGAACCGTCAGAACGGCTACGGTACGGGTCTGACCTACGTCGCCACCATCGTCGACGGTCAGGAGGTGCTCCGCAAGGAGAACATCACCTGGCCCACCCCCTACAACGAGGGCAAGTGGGGCAACCGCAACTGGTATGCTGAGGCAAGTTTCAACTACGCACGCCGTTTCGGTGAACACAACGTGGGCGCGCTGCTCCTCTACAACCAGAGCAAGACATACTATCCCTGGGACAGCAACGGCAGCCTCTACGAATCCATACCCAAGGGCTACGTAGGTCTGGTAGGCCGTATCACCTACGACTACGCGACCAAGTATATGCTCGATTTCAACATCGGCTACAACGGCTCCGAGAACTTCGCTCCCGGCAAGCGCTACGGTACCTTCCCTTCAATCTCCCTGGGCTGGATTCCTTCCAATGAAGAATGGTGGCAGCCCATCAAGGACGTCTTCGGATATCTGAAGATACGCGGTTCCTATGGTCTTGTAGGTAACGACAACACCAACGGCGCGCGTTTCCTCTACCTCCCCGGCGCCTGGCAGTTCTACACCGGCTCGATGACCGTCGACCCGCAGAACCGCGGCGCCAACTTCGGTACGAGCGGCAACTGGCTGCAGGCTGTCAAGGAGCTCACCACCGGCAATCCCGACGTGACATGGGAAACGGCGAAGAAATATAACATCGGTGTGGATGCGGGCTTCTTCAAGGACCGTCTGCACGCTTACGTCGACTTCTTCTGGGAAGACCGCAACGGCATTCTCGTTTCCAATGCCTCAACTCTTCCGGCAGTCACTTCGCTCCCCGCAAGCTATGTCAACGACGGCCGCGTGAAGAACCACGGTTATGAGATCACCCTGAACTGGGAGGACAAGAAGGGCGATTTCCGCTACTCGATATCACCCACCTACGCATTCTCAAGGAACAAGGTCATCGAGATGCTCGAAGTTGCGCCCATGTACGACTATCTGCGCCATACGGGCCTTCCCGTAGGACAGACCTTCGGATATGACCTCTTCGAATTCTACCAGCCCGGTACCGAAGAACGCTACAAGGCCGCATACGGCACTGACATGCCTGACCAGAACACCGAACTCAAGTACGGTGACTGCGTATATGTCGACCTGAACGGCGACGGTATCGTCGACCAGAACGACCAGAAGCCTCTCGGCTACACCGACAATCCTGAAATTACCTTCTCGCTGAACGCATCGTTCCAGTGGAAGAACCTCGACTTCTCGATGCTCTGGACCGGAGCGGACCACGTGAGCCGTATGCTCAACGGATACTTCCGCGACCAGTTCGGTTCAACCAACACTTCAGCCCTCACACAGTGGGTTGCGGACAACTCCTGGACCGAAGACAACACGGACGCCATACTTCCCCGCATCTCCTTCACCAACAGGGTTCACAACAACCGTGACTCCCAGGCCTGGATCATCGATTCAAGGTATATCCGTCTGAAGAACGTGGAACTCGGCTACACCTTCAAGAAGAAGAAATCCGACAGTTTCTTCAACTACATCAGGGTTTACGCTTCCGGCCAGAACCTCCTGACCTTCGCCGACTTCAAGGGTAACGACCCTGAGGCTCCCGGTCAGGGTCTCGACTACGGTGTGCGCTATCCTATGACACGCGTCATCAACTTCGGTGCACAGATTAACTTCTAATCGCTTATGGTTATGAAAAAGACTTTGAAAAACATACTGGCTTTGGGAATCTGCTCCACTTTCCTCTTCTCAGCCTGCGTGGACAAGATAGCCGTCGGTGACGCTTTTCTGGAAAAGGCTCCCGGTGTCGAGGTCAACATCGATACGGTTTTCAATCACGCCGAATACACAAGAAATTTCCTTTGGAGCGCATACGGTCAGCTGTACTGCACCTACACCTCCGGCAATATGATGAACGGCTCGCCCATCGACGCGCTTTCCGATTCATATCACTGCTACTGTTCCTGGGGAGCCCCCATCCAGAGCTACTACCCCGGTTCAATCACTGAAGACTGCCAGGACACCAACAACGGTAACTTCTACGGCAAGTTCTCCTATTCGACAAAGAGTCCTTCCTACGACTCCGACGGCCGCGTGTCCATCTATGAAACTGTCCGCAAATGCTGGCAGATAATAGAGAACATAGAAAAAGTGCCCGATATGGACGCTGACGAGAAGAGCCGCCTGAAAGGTGAAGCCTACACCATTATGGCAAGCCGCTACTACGATGCTTTCCGCAACTTCGGCGGCCTTTGTCTTGCAAAGAAGGCATACGGTGTGGGCGAGCAGTTCGAGGACGGCCGCGCTACCGCCTGGGAGACCGTCGAGTTCATCGACTCCCTCATACAGTGCGCCATCAACGAACCCGGCTTCATCTGGAACGTTCCCAATTCCGACATCGGTCAGTGGTCGGGCCGTCTGACACGCGCTTCGGCACGCGCCCTGCGCGCAAAGGTGTGGATGTTCGCGGCATCACCCCTGTTCAACAACAGCAAGCCCTATATGGAATATACTCCTGACAAGGTGACCGAATACACGAACATACTCCACGTATGGTTCGGCAAGGAGGATCCTTCCCTGTGGAACCGCTGTCTGCAGTACTGCAACGACTTCTTCGAGGATAATGCCGCCAACGGCAACTACTACCAGCTCATCCAGCCTGAAACACAGGACGAGGCCGGCTACCGTACGGCATACCGCAGGGCCTACAGATACCGCAACGACGCCTCCCACCACGAGAAGATATTCGACGTTCATCCCACTCAGCTGCTTTCAAGCTCCGTAACCGACGGCAACGTCAATAACGGCTGGGGCTGGGGCTGGCCCGGTTTCGCGCTTGACGGTCTCCGTCAGGGCGGCGCTGTTCCCACCAATGAACTTATGGAATGCTTCGGTATGCAGGACGGCCGCAACTTCCCCTATTCCGACATCTACGGCGCGGGAAAGAACCCCGAAGGATATGATATGTTCGCCGACCGCGACCCCCGTCTGTATGAGACAATGCTTGTCCCCAGGCAGTCTCTGCCTGCAGGTTTCGACTATCAGGGCTCGACTTACCTCGATTCCTGGGAGGGCGGTCTGATGAAACAGAACTCAAGCTTCAACAATGCCGACGACATCGCCTCCGGCTACTGCAAGTTCAAGTGGCTCCTCGACTATTACGGAAGCAACAGCGGCAAGCTTGATGACGAGTTCATAGGCGTTTCCTACATCCGTCTTGCCGAAATGTACCTCATCCGCGCAGAGGCTCGCGCAGAAACCGGTGACTTCACAGGCGCTCTGAACGACCTCGACGTGGTTCGCAGCCGCGTCGGACTCGGCCGCCTCGAAAAGATGAATCCCGAGTTGAATCTGACTTCCAACAAGGAGAACCTCATCAACGAGATACTCCGCGAACGCAACTGTGAGATCGGCGCTGAATGCGGTGACCGTCTTTATGATATGGTCCGCCGTATGCGTGAAGACCTCTTCACCAAGCCTCTCCACGAAATCAGGATATATCGTCTTGATGCAGCCGGCAACCGTCTTACTGAAGGTGACCAGAGATGGACCCCCGGAGACCCCTGGCCCAAGTTCGAATATGAAAAGCCTCAGATCACCGTCGGCGCACGCCGCTGGTGGGATCCCGGATACTGGACAAACAAGTGGTATCTCGACCCGGTTTCACGTATAGAGGTTCAGAAGGGATACGGTCTTACTCAGAACCCCGGTTGGTAACAAATAGAAATCATCACAATTATGAAATTACGCAATATACTTATATATAGCCTCCTGGTGCTCTGCACGGCTATGACTGCAAACGCTCAGGCCTCACTGAGCGACAAGAAGTCACAGACCGTGGATCTGGGTTATGGTTTCGGTAGTTCGGAATTTCTGACCACCGCGGCTTCATACACCATCACCGCTCAGGAGCTCAGCCATACCTCAGCCATCAGCCTGGCTGACGCGCTCTACGGCAAGCTTCCCGGCCTTACCGCTCTCCAGAACACCGGTTTCAAGGGTGAGGAGAATACAGGCGCTTCCTTCAATATCCGTGGCGCTCAGACCACAGGAGAGAAGGACATTCTTATACTTGTTGACGGAATAGAACGCCCCATAGACCGTATCACGGTTGAGGAGGTTGAAAGCGTGACCGTCCTCAAGGATGCGGCAGCAGTGGCTCTCTACGGCCACGAAGCAATCAACGGTGTGCTCCTGGTCAAGACCAAGCGCGGTCAGGCCGAGAGCGGCTACCACTTCAAGGCGGGCGTCTCGCGCAAACTGCAGTTCGACCCCCAGTCGGCCGATATGGTCAGCGCAATCGATTATGCCAAGGCTCTCAACACGGCGCGTCTGAATGACGGCCTTGCCCCCGCCTACACTCAGGCCGAGGTCGACAAGTTCGGCAACGGACTCGATCCCTATGTATATCCCAACATCGACTGGAAGAAGGAAGTCTTCAGAAGCACCGCCAACGAGACCAATGCATACGTCTCGATGTACGGCGGCGCCGACAAGGTGCAGTACTACTCGCAGCTGGACTATACCGATGCCCGCGGACTCTATGCCAATCCCGATCAGGGCGACTGGAACTCGCAGCTGAAGTATTCGAAGGCCAACATCCGCACCAACGTGGATTTCCAGGTTTCCAGGACCACAAGGGTCAAGACCAACATCCTGGCCATCTTTATGGAGACCAACGGTGTTCCCAACCTCAGTTCGAACGATGCCTGGTGGCATATCTACAAGGTGCCCGCACTGGCATTCCCCATCAGGACCCGTGACGGCGTATGGGGCGGCAGCCAGACCTACGGCGACTTCAACCTCAAGGCAAAGGCAGAAGGAACAGGTTTCAGCAAGACACACCAGCGCCAGATATGGGCTGACGTGACCCTTGAGCAGGACCTCGACTTCATAACCGAAGGCCTCCAGTTCTATGCAGGCGGATCCTATGACAACTCTTCCAATATGATAGAGAACCGTTCCAAGGGCTACCAGTACGGCTGGAACTATTACGATGCCAACGGCACGATGCAGGAAGCGGTGATGGGAACCGTGGAGGACAAGCTCGTCTTCAACCACTGGGTTGACACGCAGTGGCGCATAGGGACCCTGAACGCCGGCCTGAAATACAACAGGCGGTTCAGCAACGGTGACAATCTCAACCTGAACGCCAACTACAACATCAAGAGCGAGATCCGCGACAATCAGAACAACACCTACTACCGCAGGAACATCAACCTGGCCGCTCATTACGACCACGCTGACAAGTTCGTGGCAGACCTCATCCTTGCCGAGAACGGCTCCAACCGCAGTTATCCTTCCAAGTGGGCCTTCTCTCCCACACTGGGTCTGGGCTGGATCTACGCCAACAATCCCGATGCCGGGTTCTACGGCAAGCTCCGCGCTTCAGGCGGTATCCAGCATACCGACTATGTTCCCGAGGCAGGTCTCTGGCTCGAGACATGGAGCGATTCACACGGACAATTCTGGTACGGTCCCAACTTCGGAAGTTCCTGGGGCGCATTCCTGTCACATTTCCCCACAAAGGATTTCAACCAGGAAACCGCATACAAGGCCAATCTCGGTACTGACCTGAGAATAGCGGACTGTCTTGACTTCTCCGTGGATATGTTCTACCAGCAGAGGCGCAACATCCTCGTCAGCGCAAGTTCGCTCAACTCCGAGGTGGTCGGCATACAGTCCGCCTATGATGACAAGGGCGCTGTGGCAAGTTACGGCGCAGAAGCAAGCCTCCGCTTTGCGAAGACCTTCAGCAACGGCTTCAGCCTCAATTTCGGAGGTTTCGTTTCGGCAATCAAAAGCGAGGTTCTCGATTGGATCGAGACACCCGTCTATCCCAATCTCTCCGTCATCGGGACCCCTGCAGATGCTGCTCGCGGCCTCGTGGCCCTCGGATTCTTCCAGAGCCAGGAGGAGATAGACAACAGCCCTCTGCAGCAGTTCGGCCAGGTGAAGGTCGGTGACATCAAGTACAAGGATGTCAACGGTGACAACGTGATCAACGAGAACGACTTCGTCGCTATGGATCACGGCACCTCCTTCCCCTCGCTCAACTACGCCTTCAACTTCGGATTCGAGTTCAAGGGTGTCGGAATCAATGCCACTTTCCAGGGCGCCGGCAACCAGATCAAGGACCTCAAGACGGTTGACGGTGTCTGGGGAGCACTCTCCGACAACCGCAATCTCTCCCGCGAATATTATGACAACTGTTTCGACATCGCGGGCGGCAATGCCCTTTATCCCCGTCTGTCAACCACCAACGTGGCCAACAACGCGCAGAACTCCACTATCTGGTACCGCAACGTAAGATGGCTGAAACTCCGCGACTGCGAACTCTACTACAGACTCCCCGCATCGCTGAACAAGCATATCGGCATCACCGACGCAAAGATCTACGTTCAGGGACAGAATCTCCTCTCATTCGGCAACATCGCCGCTATGGATGCAGAAAACCTCAACACGGGCTACCCCGTGATGAAAGCAGTTAACTTTGGACTTTCAGTAGTATTCTAATAGGAGATTGAATTATGAAACTTTATAGAAAATGCTTGCTCATTCTTGCCTGTATCGTTCCGGCCGCCTGCGCTGACCTCAACTATTCCGAGGTGACCACGCGCGATGAGGACTGGACATATGAATACTACGAGAATGGTATTAAGAATATGGTATTCGACGTTTATGCGCAGGTTTACAACAACGAATTCGAGGACAACAGCGCCTACTTCCTTGCCGGTGCAACCGACGAGGCGCAGTATGCCATCGAGACCGGCGCGATAAACAGTTACTCAAACGGCGGATGGAGCGCTGCAAATCCCTACTCCGACACATGGACGAAGTCCTACAGGGCCATCTCTGAAATATGCAGGATACTCGAGGACATCGACAAGGCCGACATCACGGATTGGCAGTACAACCCCAGTTATTCGAACTGGGTGCAGCAGCTCGAAATCTTCCCCTACGAACTCCGTTTCCTCAGGGCTTATTTCTACTTCGAACTTTTCAGGACCTACGGCGACGTTCCCCTTGTGACCACCACCATCACCAATGCTGTGGCCAACAGCGTCGAACGCACATCCGCGGAGACCATCGTGAAGTTCATCGTGGATGAGATCGACGAGATAGCTCCCTACCTCCCCGTATCCTATACCACGGAAGTTGGAGGTGAGATAGGCCGCGCCACCAAATGCGCCGCATTCGCCCTCAAGGCCCGCACACTGCTCTATGCCGCTTCGCCCCTTTTCAACCCCAACAACGACAAGTCGAAATGGGAGAAGGCCGCAGAAGCCTGCAAGTATGTGCTTGACAAGGCGCCCGAATGGGGAATCGCGCTTAGCGACTATGCCTCTCTCTGGGGACACGATGCCTTCTTCAACAAGGAGCTCATATTCGGTCTCGGCCGTGGTGAGAGCAATGCCTTCGAGAAGGCCAACTACCCCGTCGGCGTAGAGAACGGTTCTTCCGGAAACTGCCCCACGCAGAGCCTGGTGGATCAGTATGAATATCAGGACAACGGCGAGACTTTCGCCTCCCGCTATCCCGGCAGCATCGATTTGAGCGTGACCGACCCTTATGCAGGTCTCGACCCCCGCTTTGCGCTCACAGTTGTCAAGAACGGTGACGAATGGCCTACAAACGGCGCTCAGAAGAAACCCATCGAGACTTTCGTCGGAGGTTTCAACGCGGCGCCGAAGTATGGCGCAACCCCCACCGGCTACTACCTCAGGAAGTATGTCGACGGATCCTGCGTCACCACTGCAGACAATCAGACTACACGCCGCCACACCTGGATAGTCTTCCGTCTCGGTGAATTCTACCTCGACTATGCCGAGGCCGTATTCAACGCAACCGGAAGCGCCAACGACGCAACTTTCGGTCTGACCGCAAACCAGGCCATAAACGTGCTCCGCAACCGCAAGGACATCCAGATGCCTGAATTCAAGGAGGACGGAGACGCCTGGGTTGAACGCTATGAACGCGAACGTCTCGTGGAACTCGCATTCGAGAACCACCGTTTCTGGGATGTCCGCCGCTGGATGAAGGGAGACAGCTATTTCAAGACCATACAGGTTGCAACCATAAACGGCACCACCCTCACAAGGTCTGAAGTTACCCGTCAGTGGGATTCGAAGTACAACTTCTATCCCATCCCTCAGACTGAATTGAAGAAGAACGCCAACCTTGTACAGAACCAGGGATGGTAGCAGTCACAACGATTTAATATGATTTCGATTATGAAAAATACAGTTAAATATTTCAGAGCAATTCTGACGGTCGTCATCCTGGCCTTCTTCACGGCCTGCGATATCAACCCCATCGACGATCCCGGAAGCACGACACTTGGCATAAAGGTGTTCTTCCCCACAAAGGTCGTTCCCGGTGTGAAGATGACCATCAACGGTACAGGCTTTTCGGCCGCAACGGAGGTCGTTTTCCCGAATGGCGTGTCCGTCACGAATTTCGAACTTGTCAGCAATGAGATGATAAGGGTAACCGTTCCTTCGGGAATAGCTGCAGAAGGCGGCAAGATTACCGTCCGCACCTCAAGCGATGAGGTGTCCTCACCCCTTGAACTGACACTCGGACATACTGTCATCACCGGATATTCCAAGCAGGAAGGCGAAAAGCTTTCAGGAGGTGAACAGCTCACCATCTACGGCACCGACCTTGAATTCATCAGCGGCGTCGAACTGCTCGATACGGAAGGCGAGCCTATGACCGTCAATGACGAGGACTTCTACCGCAAGGGTACAAGCAGCGTCATTGTCAACATTCCCAAGAAGAACATCTTCACCGGCACGTTCGCAGGCAAGGTGTTCACTTTCGACGGAAATGAATTCACTATGCCCGAATTCGAATACGAACCTTCGAGCGGGGGCGGCCACTGGGAGACCAGGAAGGTAGTCATCTGGGAGAACGAAGGCGCCGGCGCAATCAGCTGGAGCGGTACCTACCGTTTCGCGAAGGATGGCAACGACGGCCTCGGCGAGTGCATCGCTACTTTCTCCGAGTCTGATTGGGAGGCCATGAAGACAGGCACCTTCTATGTCCTAATTGACGGCGCCGATCCTCAGATCCGCGTGACCGACGGCTGGTGGAGCACCACCTGGACCGGCGACGACATCTTCCCCGGCAACGAGCGTCTCATCGACAATGAGGACGGCACCTACACTCTCGAGGTGACCCTTGCAGGAGATCCCCTTGTGGACGTGATCGATGTCCAGCATCTCCTCTTTACAGGTGACCGCTATACTCCTCAGCAGATCTTCTTCACCGAGGAAGTCTGGATCGAGGGAGAAGAAGGCCACTGGGAGACCGTGAAGACTTCCGTATGGAAGGGTAACGCCGGTCCGGTCAGCTGGAGCGGCCAGAACCGCTTCACCTTCGACGGCAATGACGCCAACAACGAATGTATCGCCACCTTCCCCATAGATATCTGGGAGAAGCTCAAGACGGAGACATTCTATATCGATGTAGAGGCCACCGATCCTCAGATCCGCGTGACCGACGGCTGGTGGAGCGCCACCTGGACCGGCAATGACATCTTCCCCGGCAACGAACTCCTCACCGACAACGGCGACGGTACCTTCTCCCTTGAGATCAACCTTGCCGGTGATCCTCTCCTTGACGTTATCGATGTCCAGCATCTGCTCTTCACCGGTGACCGCTTCACTCTCACTGAAATCTACTTCCTCGAGGAGGTCTGGGTTGAAGGAGGCGGAGAAGACAAGCCCAAGGAAGTGGTCTTCTGGGAAAATGACGGCTCCCACGGCGAGATCAGCTGGGGCGGTGAATACCGCTTCGCCCTCGACGGCAACGACGGTCTCAACGAGTGCATCGCCACTTTCCCCGCCGACGTGTGGAACATCATCAAGACAGGCACCTTCTACCTGATGGCAAAGGGCAGCGACTGGGTTCAGATGCGCATCACCGACGGCTGGTGGTCAACCACCTGGACGGGAGACGACATCTGCACGGGCAATGAGAGAATCATTGACAACGGCGACGGCACCTACCGGATTGAGATCTCCTTCGGTTCGGATCCTCTTGTCGATGTCCTCGACGTCCAGCACCTGCTCTTCACAGGCGGCGGATACACTCCTCTGAAACTCTTCTACTACGAATAGCATTCGGAATATGTTTTGAAATGAACGGGGCCGACCTTCGGGCCGGCCCTTTTCTTTAAAACGCGGGGAGAGCCCCGCTTGGGAATATGAAGTCAAGATTCTTTCACGCTACGCTCGTAATGGCCGCAGCCATACTGACAGCAGGGCTTTCCTGCGGCGAGCCGCAACCCGAATACACGGCCCCGGTGCTCCTTACAACCGATCCGAAAGGCTCCTTCACCGAATATGAGGGAACCACCCTTTCGGTGAAGTTCACATTCGACATACCTGTCGTATGTCCCGAAGCGGCAAAAGGCAGGATAACGGCCGGCGATGCGGCAGTGACGGACGTCCTTGTCACGGCAAGATACGTCAACGTCACCATAGGAGGCCTCAAGCCCGGACGGACCTACACCATAACCATTCCCGAGGGCTGCGTATGCAGTCAGGCCTCGCCTGAACTCAGCGCGAGGGAGATTCAGTACAGTTTCTCCACCAGGGCCCGCGAGGAGGTTCCTGACTGGGAAAGCGCAGCTGACGCCGTAGCCGCGATGGGCACCGGATGGAATCTTGGCAACACTCTTGACAGCAACAGTTATGACTGGAAAAGCGATACGCCGGGCTGGATAGTCCTCTACACCGACCGCAGGACTTCCGACTGGGAGACAGCCTGGGGGCAGCCCGTGACCAAGCCGGAACTGCTGCAGATGTTCGCCGATGCAGGCTTCGGGGCCATCCGCGTGCCCGTGACCTGGGCCGAGCATTTCAATGACGACGGCTCCGTCGACAAGCAGTGGATGGACCGCGTGGAGCAGGTTGTGAAATATGTCCTCAACACGGGGATGTACTGCATACTCAACGTCCATCACGATACAGGGGAACTGGGGTGGCTGCACTGCGACGACGCCACATACGCCGCCGTATCGACAAAATACAAGAAGCTTTGGGGTCAGATCGCGGAGCGTTTCGCCTCCTACGGAGACCATCTTCTCTTCGAATCGTTCAACGAGATGCTTGACGGCTCCAACCGGTGGAACACCACCGGCAAGGAAGGTTATGCCAACATCAACCGCTACAACGCCGATTTCGTCCGCACCGTGCGCTCAACAGGCGGCAACAACGCGGCGCGCAACCTCATAGTCAACACCTATGCGGCAAGCGTCTCTCCCGACGCCCTGAAGAATTTCGTCCTGCCCGATGACATAGTGGAGGGACACCTGATAGCCCAGGTGCACAGTTATGCGCCCTACCGTTTCGCCTTCGAAATGGAAAATCCGGCCGATCAGATAACGGTGTTCGACGAGGCTTGCGCATCGGAGGTCAGGGGCATCGTGAGCGATGTCAACGAATATCTGGTGAAGAAGGGCATACCGACCATATTCGGTGAATACGGAGCCACCAGCTCGGTGGGCGAGGAGCAGATGGCCCGTCAGGCGGCTTGCTACGTCTCGGCCGCAAAGCAGTACGGCATAGCCTGCTTCTACTGGATGGCCCTCAGCGACGGGCCCGACCGCAGCAAGCCGGCCTGGTCAAAGCCCATAATCAAGGACGCCATACTCGACGCCTGGTATGGGAGCAGCCGCCCCTGAAAGGAGCAGGCCGGACAGTATGGCGCCGGACAGTCAGGCAAGTTTAAGGGTAAGGGCGACGAAGTCTTCCACGCCCAGGCGCTCCGGACGGAGGTCGAACACTTCATCGGCGAGGAAGTCCGCCGTGCGGGCGGCATCCCATCCTTCGCGGGAGGCCTTTGCCATTATCATAGATTTCAGGGAGTTGCGCAAGGTCTTGCGCCGCAGGTTGAAACTTGTCTTGACTATGGTCTTGAAAAGGTCCTCGTCGCAGCCGAGGGTCAGCCTGGAATTGCGTTTGAGCCGTATCACGGCTGACTTGACCTTGGGCGGCGGATTGAATGCGCCCTCTCCCACAGTGAAAAGATATTCGATGTCATACCAGGCCTGGAGAAGCACCGAGAGTATGCCGTAGGTCTTGGTGCCGGGCTTCTCGGCTATGCGCTCGGCCACCTCCTTCTGAATCATGCACACCACCTGCGGTATGCCGTTGCGCCTGTCCAGTATCCTGAAGAATATCTGTGAGGATATGTTGTAGGGGAAGTTGCCTATCACGCCGAAGGTTTGTCCGTCAAAAAGGCCTTCGAGGTCGAGCTTGAGGAAATCGCCTTCGATGAGGCGTCCGTCACTGAGCGACAGCCACTTTCCGAGCAGGTACTCCACAGATTCCCCATCTATCTCGACAAGTTTGAGGGATATGTCCTCCCTGTCCAGGAGGAACTGCGTCAGCACGCCCATACCCGGCCCTACCTCGAGCAGCCGGGGACATATCCCGGCGTCGTATGCGGCCACTATGTTTCCGGCTATTGTCCTGTCGGTCAGAAAATGCTGACCCAATGCCTTCTTTGCCCTTACTTCCATAGTGCAAAAGTAATAAAAAAGCATTTTTTTGCTAAATTTGCGGTTCAAACGTTTTTTTGAAAAATCAACAATGTACAGGACGAACACTTGCGGAGAACTCCGCATAAGCAATGCCGGGCAGACAGTCACCCTCGCGGGGTGGGTTCAGAAGAACCGCAAGCTCGGCGGAATGACTTTCATTGACCTTCGTGACCGTTACGGCATCACCCAGCTTGTTGTAGAGGCCACGGCGGACGAGACCTTGACCGAAACCGCATCGTCCCTCGGAAGGGAATATGTCATCCAGGCCACGGGAAAGGTTGTCGAGAGGCAGAGCAAGAACCCCAAGATGCCTACCGGAGACATTGAGATAGTCGTTTCCGCCATCAATATCCTGAACAGGTCGGTCACCCCTCCCTTCACCATCGAGGAGAACTCCGACGGCGGTGAGGACATCCGTGCCAAGTACCGCTACCTCGACCTCCGCCGCGCTCCACTTCAGAGGGCGCTCGCGCTGAGGCACCGCCTCGCTCAGGAAATCCGCACCTACCTCGACAAGCAGGGCTTTATGGAGATAGAGACCCCCTACCTCATCAAGTCCACACCCGAGGGCGCCCGTGACTTCGTCGTTCCCTCAAGGATGAACCCCGGTACGTTCTATGCGCTCCCCCAGAGTCCGCAGACCTTCAAGCAGCTGCTTATGGTTGCAGGCTACGACCGCTATTTCCAGATTGTGAGGTGCTTCCGCGACGAGGACCTCAGGGCGGACCGTCAGCCCGAATTCACCCAGATCGACTGCGAAATGTCGTTCGTGGAGCAGGAGGACGTCCTCAATATGTTCGAAGGGATGATGCGCGCGATGTTCCACAACGCCATCGGTGTCGACATACCCAACCCCATACCCCGTATGTCGTGGTACGACGCTATGGACCGCTTCGGTTCTGACAAGCCGGACATCCGTTTCGGTATGGAGATAACGGAGATAACCCCGCTTGCCAAGGGACATTCCTTCCCCGTGTTCGACGATGTCGAATATGTGGGAGCGATATGCGTTCCCGGCGCGGCATCATATACCCGCAAGCAGACCGACGAACTCACCGAATGGGTGAAGCGTCCCCAGGTGGGCGCCAAGGGGCTGGTGACCGTAAGATGCAACGCTGACGGCACGTTCAAGTCGTCGGTGGACAAGTTCTTCTGCGGTGAAGACCTCGCCGGCATCGCCGCTCTCTGCAAGGCGTCGGCCGGTGACCTGATCCTTGTGCTCTGCGGAGAGAAACGCAAAACACAGACTATGCTCGGCGTGCTCCGCATAGAGATGGGCAACCGTCTGGGCCTGCGCAGGAGCGATGAGTTCGCCCCCCTGTGGATAGTGGACTTCCCCCTGCTCGAATGGAACGGGGAGGACGGCCGTTTCTACGCTATGCACCATCCCTTCACCGCGCCCAAACCCGAACACGAGCAGTGGTTCCTTTCAGACAGGAAGGAGGACCTGGAGCGCGTGTGCGCCAATGCCTACGATTTCGTGCTCAACGGCACCGAACTCGGCGGAGGCTCCATCCGTATCCACGACGCCGCAATGCAGAGCCGTATGTTCGACGTGCTTGGTATCAGCAAGGAGGACGCCGAATACAAGTTCGGTTTCATAATCAACGCCTTCAAGTTCGGAGCACCCCCTCACGGAGGCCTTGCATTCGGTTTTGACCGTGTGTGCGCCCTCTTCGGCGGTCAGGAGACCATCCGCGACTATATCGCCTTCCCCAAGAACAACCAGGGCCGTGACGTTATGATCGATTCTCCTTCGAAGATCGACTCCGCGCAGATGGACGAACTCTTCCTGCGCAGTACGGTCGAATAACTTGTTGCTGAAACGAAAATTTGTTATATTTGTACGTTTTAGAGCGCGCACGTACGCGTGATTGAGCAAAAAGTCAACAGAACTAAATATTTAACAACAATCCATTTTTATGAAAAAGAACATTCTCAAACTGATGGTTCTCGCCATTTCCAGCGTTGCTTTCGTTTCCTGCAACAATATGGCAAAGATGGCCGAACTCGCTGACCAGGTTACCTACACGGTCGTTCCCGAAGTTCTCGAAGTTGTAGCCGGCCAGATTGTGGCTGACGTCACCGTCGATTTCCCCGCTGACTACTTCCATCCCAAGGCTGTCCTCGAAGTCACTCCCGTCCTCGTATACGAAGGTGGAGAGGTTGCCTGCAAGCCTTTCATCTATCAGGGTTCGAAAGTCACCGAAAACTACAAGCTCGTAGGTGAAGACGGCGCCCGTATCAACGAACAGGTTGCAATCGACTATATCCCCGGTATGGAAAAGAGCCATCTCGAACTCCGCGGTGTTGTCCAGTACAAGTCACAGGATTACGAATGGCCTCAGGCATACAAGATCGCTGACGGTGCAAACACCACCTATATGCTCGTAAAGCAGGGCGGCAGCTACGCCCCTATGGCTGACAAGTATCAGGAAGTCATTCCTGAAACCGCAGAAGCCCAGATTCTCTATCTGATCAACAGCTCTGACGTACGCAACAAGGAAATCAAGTCAGCAGACGTGAAGGCATACACCGAAGCCCTCAAGGCTCTTGAAAATGACGAACGCCGTGCAGTTGTCGGAACCGACATCGTTTCATACGCATCACCCGACGGTCCCGACAACCTCAACAGCAAGCTTTCAGACAAGCGCAGCAATGCTGCTGAAAAGGCTTTCAAGCAGGTTACAAAGAAGCTCAACACAGGCGATGTCACCACAAAGAGCATCGGTGAGGACTGGAACGGTTTCCAGGAACTCGTAGAGGCTTCCGACATCGAGGACAAGGATCTCATCATCCGCGTTCTTTCAATGTACAGCGACCCCAACGTCCGCGAACGTGAAATCAAGAATATGTCCGGAGTTTACAAGGACCTCGCAAACGACGTTCTTCCCCAGCTCCGCCGTTCACGCTTCATCACCAACGTCGAATTCACCAACTACACCGCTGAAGAACTCACCGCACTGGTTGAAAGCAACATCGACGTTCTCGACGAAGAGGCTCTGCTCCGCGCTGCAACCCTCGTCAAGGACAATGACAAGAAGATCGCCATCTACAAGCAGGCCATCGACAAATACAACAGCCAGCGTGCAATCTTCAACACCGCCTGCGTATATCTTGATGAAAACAAGAACGACAAGGCAGCCAAGACTCTCGAGTCAATGGCAGTTGAGAACTGCTGCGTGAAGAACGCAAAGGCTGTCATCGCCATCCGCGAAGGCCGTCTTGTTGACGCTGCCGAACTCCTCAAGGATTCCAACTGCGAAGACTCCAAGTCAAACCTCGCAGTGATCGACATCCTCAACGGCAAATATGACGACGCTGTTGCGAAGCTCGCAGGCACCGGTGACGAGAACGAGGCTCTCGCATACATCCTCACCAACCAGCTCGACAAGGCCTCTGCAGCCATCAAGTGCGACTGCCCCCGCAGCGCATACCTCAAGGCTATCGTAGCAGCACGCCAGGGCAAGGTCAGCGAAGCCAAGGCTCAGATCGAGAACGCTTCAAAGAAGAGCGCCCTTGCAGACCGCGCCGAAAAGGACGTGGAATTCGCCAAGGTAAAATAATTGAAGATACAATACTGAAAAGGACGGCCGTGAAGGTCGTCCTTTTTTATTATATTTGCATGCACTAAATTTTACCCTGATGAAAAGGATACTCCTTACCCTTGCAACGGCGCTGCTGGCTTTCAATGCCGGCGCCGACGAAGGAATGTGGCTTCTGCCCCTCCTTCAGAAAATGAATATCAATACGATGCAGGAAATGGGCTGCAAACTTTCTGCAGACGACATCTACAGTGTCAACCATTCCAGCCTCAAGGATGCCGTGGTGATGTTCGGCGGCGGATGTACCGGAGAGATCATCTCCGGCGAAGGTCTGCTGGTGACCAACCACCACTGCGGATACTCGTCCATACAGTCGCTCAGTTCGGTGGAGCACGACTATCTCACCGACGGATACTGGGCTATGTCACGTTCCGAGGAACTCCCGGTTCCCGGACTATCAGTGACGTTCCTCGAAAGCTTCACTGACGTGACGAAGGACATAGAGAAGGCTGTATCCAAGGCCGTGGACGAAGAAGATGCCGACATTCTGCGCAAGACGGAGATGGACCGCCTCTGCGAGAAGGCAAAGGGCGGAAAGGATTATCTCGGTGCCCGCGTCTACTCGATGTACAGCGGCAACAGCTATTATCTGGTGGTGACCAAAACGTACACGGACGTGCGTTTCGTAGGCGCTCCCCCCTCCGCCATAGGCCGTTTCGGCTCGGAGACCGACAACTGGATGTGGCCCCGCCACACCTGCGACTTCTCGATGTTCCGCGTATATGCCGACAAGCACAACAATCCGGCCGCATATTCCGCCGACAACGTTCCCTACAGGGCCAGGAAATTCCTTCCCATATCGACAAAGGGCGTTGAAGAAGGTGATTTCTCCTTCATAATGGGCTATCCCGGCACCACACACAGGTTTATGACCCGCAGCGAGGTGGAGGAGACCATACTGACCAATTCCATTTCCATAGAGGCCCGCACCCTCCGTCAGGAGATTATGCTGGAGGATATGCTTTCGGACCCCGCCATCAATATCCAGTATGCAAGCAAGTTCCAGGGTTCCTCCAACGGCTGCAAGAAATACAGGGGGATGAACGAGACCTTCGAGAAGCTCTCCGTGCCTGAGCGTCGGGGCGAACAGGAAGCCTCATTCTCGCAGTGGATATCCAAAAACCGCAAGCGCAGCGCGCAGTATGAAGGGACACTCGATCTTATCGATTCGGCAGTCGAAGGACGCAGGGAAGCCATAGAGGTTTTCGACTGGCTTGCCGAGACGGTGGCCCGCGCAGAGATTCCCACTGCCGCCAACGCCGTTCTGCGCAGCAGCCCGGAGAATGTGGAGAGCGCTCTGGACAGATTCTACAAGAACTACTCCGCCTCCACGGACCGCAAGATAATCAAGGCGATGATGAAACTCTACAGGGAGAAGGTCTCCCCCGAAGACCTCATCTCGGTCTACCGTGACATCGACGCCTATTTCGGCGGTGACATCGACGCCTATGTCGACAATATGTTCGACAATTCAATCTTCACGGACCGTGACAGGGCTGTGGAATTCGCGAAGGAATACCTCTCCGACAAGGATAACGCAGACCTCGCCGCCAGGATGGAAGGCGATCCCGCAACGGTTCTGCTCCATTCCATCAATGATGCCCTGCCTCCTCTTCGCGCCGCCGTCAACAGGGACAATGCGCAGCTTGAGCAGGGACGCAAGGCATATACCCGCGCACAGCTTGAGATGGGCGGAGACAGGCCGATCTATCCCGACGCCAACTCCACTATGCGTCTGACCTACGGTCAGGTGCTTTCATACTCTCCCAAGGATGCAGTTCTCTACCGCCACTACACAACCCTTGACGGCGTGATTGAGAAGGACGATCCCGAAAGTTGGGAATTCGCTGTTCCGGGCAAGCTCAAGGATCTCTGGAAGGCGAAGGATTTCGGCCGCTGGAGCCTTCCCGACGGCAGGATGCCCGCCTGCTTCCTGACCAACTGCGACATCACCGGCGGCAATTCCGGTTCGCCTGTGCTCAACGCCGAAGGCCAGCTCATCGGCCTTGCCTTTGACGGCAACTGGGAGGCTATGTCGGGTGACATCATCTTCGAGCCCAATCTCCAGAGATGTATCTGTGTCGATATCCGCTACGTGCTCTTCATCATAGAGAAGTTCGGCGGAGCCGGATATCTTCTCGATGAAATGAAACTTGTCACGAAATGATACGTGCCGGGGGCATCATCAAGAATTTCGGAGCGCTGCAGGTTCTGAAGGGCATCGATTTCGAAGCATCCGACGGCGAGGTGGTGAGCATCGTCGGCGCCAGCGGTGCGGGCAAATCCACTCTCCTTCAGATCCTCGGCACCCTGCTGGAGCCCGACGGCGGCAGCGTGACCATAGACGGCGTGGACGTTTCCTCCCTTTCGGGGAAAGAGCTCTCCTCGCTGAGAAACAGAAAGATAGGTTTCGTCTACCAGTTCCATCATCTGCTGCCGGAGTTCACAGCCATCGAGAACGTGATGATACCCTCCCTGATAGCCCATACTCCCCGTCGTGAAGCGGCAGTGAAAGCAGCCCGTCTGCTCGAACAGATGGGCCTCTCGGAACGTATGGGGCACAAGCCGAACGAACTTTCCGGAGGCGAGCAGCAGAGGGTGGCCATAGCCAGGGCGCTTGTCAATTCTCCTTCGGTCCTGTTCGCTGACGAGCCTTCAGGCAACCTTGACAGCAACACCAAGCAGGACATTCACCGCCTTTTCTTCGACCTGCGTGATTCCACGGGCGTCACTGTCGTCATCGTGACACACGACCACGATCTGGCAAGGATGTCCGACCGTCAGCTGGAAATCATCGATGGGCTTTTCATTTAAGCGTTTCGATGTGTCCGACAGCCGCAGCGCGATGAAGGTCGGAACCGACAGCGTGCTGCTGGGCGCCTGGATGAGAGTGCCCGAAGGCCCCGCCCGTCTGCTCGACATAGGCAGCGGAAGCGGTGTACTGGCGCTTATGGCCGCACAGAGGGCGGAATCCCCGGACGTTGGGATATGCGCAGTGGAGATTGACGGCGATGCCGCCGCGGATGCGCGTGAGAATTTCGCCTCCTCGCCCTGGAGCGGGCGTCTTGACCTGGTGGAGTGCGCCGTTCAGGATTTCGCGCCCGAAAGGCGCTTCGATCTGATCTTCTCCAATCCTCCCTATTACGACGACTCCCTTCCCAGCCCGGACGAAAAGCGTTCTACGGCCAGGCACACCGCCACCCTTGACACTTGTCAGCTGCTCGATTCGGTCAACCGCCTGCTGGCCCCGGACGGACTGTTTGCGGTGGTAATACCTTACGAATCGGCCGCTCACTTCATATTCGAGGCACGTTGCCGCTCCCTGCACCTTGCAAGGCGCTGTGACGTGCGCACCACAGAGAAGCGTCCCCCGCGCCGCGCTCTGCTCGAATTCTCCCCCGCCAAGGCGCAGTGCGTGCAGTCCACCCTCACAATACAGCAGGGCCCGGCATTCACCGATGAATACAGGGCCCTGACAAAGGATTTCTATCTCAGATTCTAATCTATCTTCAGAACGGCCATAAACGCCGACTGCGGCACTTCCACGTTGCCCACCTGGCGCATACGCTTCTTGCCCTTCTTCTGCTTCTCAAGAAGCTTGCGCTTGCGTGAGATGTCGCCTCCGTAGCATTTGGCAATCACGTCCTTGCGTACCTGCTTGACGGTCTCGCGGGCGATTATCTTGGCACCGATGGCGGCCTGTATGGCCACGTCGAACTGCTGGCGCGGTATGAGTTCCTTGAGTTTCCCGCACATCTGGCGGCCGCGGTCGTAGGCGTTGTCGCGGTGGATGAGGCTCGAAAGGGCGTCAACCTGTTCGCCGTTGAGAAGGATGTCGAGCTTGACAAGGTCCGCGCGCCTGTATCCCGTGAGGTGGTAGTCGAATGAGGCATAGCCGCGGGACACGCTCTTGAGCTTGTCGTAGAAGTCGAACACTATTTCGGCAAGAGGCATCTCATAGTTGAGTTCCACGCGCTCCGCAGTCAGGAAGTGCTGGGAAAGCAGGGTGCCGCGCTTTTCGAGGCAGAGTTTCATTATCACACCGAAATATTCGCTCTTGGAGATTATCTGGGCGTGGATGTAAGGTTCCTCGATGTAGTCGATGAGGGTCAACGGAGGAAGTCCGGAAGGGTTGTGCACGTCAACGGTTTCCTTCTGGGTGGTGTAGACCTTGTACTGCACGTTCGGGACGGTGGTGATAACGTCCATATCGAACTCGCGGTAGAGCCTTTCCTGCATTATCTCCAGGTGCAGCAGGCCGAGGAATCCGCATCTGTAGCCGAAGCCGAGAGCCAGCGAACTTTCGGGTTCGAAGACCAGGGATGCATCGTTGAGCTGCAGTTTCTCCAGGGATGCGCGCAGGTCCTCGTACTGGTCGGCCTCGACGGGATAAACGCCGGCGAAGAGCATCGGCTTGACCTCCTCGAAACCGGCTATGGCCTCGGTGCAGGGGTTTTCGACGTGGGTTATGGTGTCGCCGACCTTCACTTCGGAAGCTGTCTTGATGCCGGACATTATGTATCCGACGCTGCCGCACTCTATTCCTTCGGTGGGGATGTATTTCATCTTCAGCACACCCACCTCATCGGCGTCGTACTGCTTTCCGGTGTTGAAGAACTTGACCTTGTCACCGCTGTGTATGGTCCCGTTGACAACCTTGAAATATGCTATGATGCCGCGGAACGAGTTGAACACGGAGTCGAATATCAGGGCCTGGAGAGGCGCGTCGGGGTCGCCTTCCGGCGCCGGCACCCGCTCCACTATGCGGTCCAGGATGGCCGGCACGCCTTCACCGGTGCGGGCGCTGCACAGCAGTATGTCCTCCTCGTCACATCCGAGCAGGTCGATTATCTGATCCTTCACCACATCCACCATCGCCGAGTCCATATCTATCTTGTTCAGGACGGGGATAATCTCGAGGTTGTGCTCTATGGCAAGGTAGAGGTTGGAGATGGTCTGGGCCTGTATGCCCTGAGTCGCATCCACCACCAGCAGGGCCCCTTCGCAGGACGCTATGGCGCGGGAGACTTCATAGGAGAAGTCCACGTGACCGGGAGTGTCGATCAGGTTGAGGAGATAGTCCCGGCCCTGATAGCGGTAGTTCATCTGTATCGCGTGGCTCTTGATGGTGATGCCCTTCTCCTTCTCGAGGTCCATCGAGTCGAGCACCTGATTCTCCATATCGCGCGCTGCGAGAGTGTTCGTCAGCTCGAGCAGACGGTCGGCGAGGGTGCTCTTGCCGTGGTCGATGTGCGCGATTATGCAGAAGTTGCGGATGTGTTTCATTTTTTGTCCCTTTATGGTTGCAAATATAGGGTTTTCTTCTCATTTCTTTGTATCTTTGCTATCCGTTCGACTATAATCATATTATCCATACAAACTACACTATGCCTAAAGCAGAAGAATTAACAAGAATCGCAAGCCAGGTTCGACGTGATATCGTACGAATGGTATGCGAAGCCAAATCGGGCCATCCGGGCGGCTCTCTGAGCAGCACGGATGTGATGACAGCCCTCTTCCACGGAGTAATGAACCAGAACCCCGCCACCTGGCGCCGTGACGGCAAGGATGCCGACGTGTTCATCCTTTCCGCAGGACACCTGGCGCCTGTATATTACGCCTCACTTGCGCGTGCAGGCTATTTCCCCGCAGCTGAGCTCGGCACTCTGCGCAAGTTCGGCAGCCGCCTCCAGGGCCACCCCTGCATCGAATCCGGCCTTCCCGGCATTCACCAGCCCTCCGGTTCCCTCGGACAGGGCCTTTCGGTGGCCGCAGGATTCGCCATCGGCAAGAAGATGGACGGTGAGAGCAATTTCGTATACACCCTCCTCGGCGACGGTGAAAGCGAGGAAGGACAGGTCTGGGAAGCGGCGATATTCGCCGCACACCACAAGCTCAACAACCTCATCGCCGTCACAGACTGGAACGGCCAGCAGATAGACGGTGCGGTGGAGAACGTCGGAGGTCTCGGCGACCTTGCCGACAAATGGAACTCCTTCGGCTGGAACGTCATCGTAGTTGAGGACGGTCACGATTTCGAAAAGATCCTCGCCGCCTTCGAGATTGCAAAGGCAAGCCAGGACAAGCCTTCGATGATCCTTCTCAAAACTGAGATGGGCCACGGCGTGGACTTTATGGCCGGCACTCACAAATGGCACGGCAAGGCGCCTTCGGAAGAAGAGCGCGACAAGGCTCTCGCACAGCTTGAAGAAACTCTCGGTGATTACTAATAATGGAGGACAAGACAATGACAAAATACACTGTTACAGGAAAGAAAGACACCCGCAGCGGTTTCGGTGACGGTCTGCTCGAAGCAGGTCGCAGGAATCCCAACGTAGTAGCAATGACTGCCGACCTTCTCCCTTCCCTGAAGATGGAGAAGTTCGCCGCCGAATTCCCCGACAGGTTCATCGAGTGCGGTATCGCCGAGGCCAATATGGTCGGCGCCGCAGCAGGCCTGTCGCTCACCGGCAAGATACCCTTCATCGGATCCTTCGCCGAATTCGTCACGGGCCGCGTATATGACCAGGTGCGTCAGGAAGTGGCCTATGGCCATACCAATGTCAAGATAGCCTCCTCACACGCCGGCATCACCCTCGGCGAGGACGGAGCAACCCACCAGACAATGGAGGACGTTGCCCTTATGCGCGCCCTTCCCGGTATGGTGGTCATCAACGCCTGCGACTACAACCAGACCAAGGCCGCCACGATAGCCGCCGCTGAATACAACGGTCCCGTTTACCTGCGTTTCGGCCGTCCCGGCTGGCCCATCTTCACACCCGACGGGCAGACTTTCGAGATAGGCAAGGCCTATATCATGAACGAAGGCAAGGACGTGACCATCATCGCCTCCGGCCATATGGTATGGGAATCCATCAACGCCGCCGAAGCCCTCGAGGCTGAAGGCATAAGCGCCGAAGTCATAAATCTTGCCACCATCAAGCCCCTCGACGAGGAAACGATACTCAAGTCAATCGCCAAGACCGGCTGCTGTGTCGTTGCCGAGGAACATCTCGTCGCCGGCGGCATAGGTGAACTCATCTCCGGCGTGCTCGCCCGCAAGGCTCCCGCTCCGGTTGAATTCATCGCTGTCGACAACGCCTTCGGTCAGAGCGGCACTCCCGCCGAACTGCTCAAGGCATACGGTCTGGATGCGGCCCACATCGCCGAGGCCGCCAAAAAGGTTATGGCACGGAAATAGCTTTGTCGCTGAAAACCTCAAAGCGCATCGATGGAAGACAGGCAGATACTGGAA
The DNA here is from genome assembly GCA_045600965.1 of Bacteroidales bacterium. Classification (GTDB taxonomy): domain Bacteria; phylum Bacteroidota; class Bacteroidia; order Bacteroidales; family UBA932; genus RGIG6374. The sequence goes on from JAZRYW010000006.1 coordinate 28,584, forward strand.
ATATTCCGTAGCGGTGATGAAAATCAGGCCTTCAACCTGTTGATGCGCGAATACAGGGAACCTCTCTACTGGCTTGCGCGCCGTATGGTATGTTCCCACGAGGATGCCGACGACATAGTTCAGAACACATTCATAAAAGCCTGGAACGCCTTTCCTGAATTCAGGGAGGAGTCCAGGCTTTATACTTGGCTATACAGGATATGCACCAACGAGTCCATCTCGTTCCTCAAGAAAAAGCGTCTTCGCGGCCTTTTCTCAGCGTCCGACTACGCCGACGCGATGTCCGCCAATCTCACCACCGACGGCTATTTCAACGGTGACAAGGCCCAGGCGGCCCTGCAGAAAGCCATAAACCATCTCCCCCCGAAACAGAAGAACGTATTCATCCTCCGCTATTTCAACGAGATGAAATACGAGGACATATCCGACATTACGGGCATATCCACCGGATCCCTCAAGGCCTCGTACCACCACGCATTCGAGAAGGTCAGGGAGGAATTGTCAACACTTGTGGATGAATAGATTAAACCTTTTGCATTTTCCGAAGTCAAACAGTCGTATGAAAGAAAACAGGAACATACTGGACAACGCCGATCTTCGCCGCAACCCGTTCACCGTGCCGGACGGATATTTCGCTTCCGTTGAGGACAGAGTTCACGAACGGCTCGATGAAATGGAGCGCCGCCGTCTCAATCCCTCGCCTCTGAAAAGGGTCCTTGAGCCGGTATTCGCCCTCGCCTGCACTTTTGCGCTGGTTTATCTGGTGCTCATCCCGGTCCGGCATATGTCACAGAACGGCGCCGTGAGAATGACCGCCTCGGCGGAGGTCGCCGAAAGTGACACATACAGGCTCTTTGCAGAGGACAACGTCAGCGTGGTGAACATTTCGGACTACCTTGAGACCGAAGACAGTTTCCGCTCGTCCCTCGATATGGAATTCAGCGAAGAGGAGATTCTGGACTACCTCGAACATAACGTGTCCTACTCCTTCCTCGCAAGCTTATACGAATAGAATATGAAGAAGTACCTCACCGTCGTGCTGCTGCTTGCAGCCTTCACAGCATCCGCACAGCCCCGTCCTATGGGACAGCGGGACCGCATCAAGAGCGAGAAGATAGCCTTCATCACCAACTCCCTCCAGCTCACCCCCGAGGAGGCCCAGCTGTTCTGGCCCATATACAACCAGTATAATGACGCCGTCGAGAAGGCTCACATCGAAACTATGAAAGCCCTTTTCGCCCTCACCGAGGCCTATGGCAGGGAAAACGTGACCGAAAAGGACATCGAGCCCCTGCTCGAAGCCTACAACGGAGCCTGCCGCAGGGAGGCTGAAGTCACCAGCAGGATTCCTGACTACTCGAAAGCCATCTCAAAATTCAAGACAGGCAAGCTGTATGTCTGTGAGGAACAGTTCCGTATGAGGATGGTGCATATGCTCGGCACGATGGGCCAGAAAATGATGCAGGCCCCTTCCGCCAAGAATTAGAAGAGTTCTGCGTCGGGAAGCAGTCTGAAACTCTTCCTGTGATATGGGGACACGCCGTAGCGCGCTATGGCCTCGCGGTGTTCCGCGGTAGGATATCCCATATTGACATCCCACCCGTACATCGGGTACTCCCTTGCAATGCGGCGCATATATTCATCGCGGTGTGTCTTCGCCAACACGGAGGCCGCCGCGATGGCCGTATATTTGCCATCACCCTTCACTATGCACCTGTGGGCTGTCGTTCCGCGGACGGGATCCGCTTCAGCAGAGCTCACATATCCGCTCTTTCCCTTCGAGACAGCCGCCTTGCGGGGTGTGAAGAACGGATCTGCGGCTGAACGGTGCGGCGCATAGGGGAAGAACTTGTTGCCGTCCACAAGCACCATCTGGAAATCCGTCGTCAGAAGGTCCAGCGCGCGGTGCATACCGAGAATGGAGCAGCGCAGGATATCCATCGAGTCGATCTCCTGCGGGGAAACGGCAACCACAGCCCAGCTGACGGCCCGGCTTTCGATGACCTCCCTCAGAAGGTCGCGCTGCTTTTCGGTCATCTGCTTGGAGTCGTTCAGAAGGGGATGGTTGAATCCTTCGGGAAGAACGACGGCAGCGGCATAGACCGGACCTGCAAGAGGACCGCGTCCGGCCTCGTCGCAGCCGGCTTCTGTCAGGGAGCCGGAATATGTTGTCAGAAGTTGGGCCATACCGCTTGCAAAGATAGGTTTTTTCAAAAAAATAGTTATCTTTGTAAACTAATCCTATTGTGAAATATACAATCATAATAATAACAACCTACTAAATGAAAACTTACTCAACAAAAAACATCAGAAATGTCGTATTGATGGGTAGTTCACGTTCCGGTAAGACCACTCTCGCGGAGTCCATGCTCTTCGAAGGCAAGGTGATAGACCGCCGCGGAACAGTTGAAGCCAAGAATACCGTTTCAGACAACACGGAAGTTGAACAGATTTTCCAGCGTTCCATCTACGCAAGTCCCCTCTATTCAGAGATTCTCGACCACAAGCTCAACATCATCGACGCTCCCGGTCTTGACGATTTCGTAGGCGGTGTCATTTCAGCATTCAAGGTTTGCGACTCAGGCATTATGGTCGTCAACGGTCAGCAGGGCGTTGAAGTAGGAACCGAAATCTTCGGCCGCTACGCAGAACAGTACAGGAAGCCCCTCGTGCTGGCAGTTAACCAGCTCGACGGCGAGAAGGCAAACTGGGAATCCACAATCGAATCCCTCAAGCAGGAATTCGGCAGCAAACCCACTGTAATCCAGTTCCCCGTTGCCGCAGGTCCCGATTTCAAGTCCTTCGTCGACATCCTCAAGATGAAGATGTACACTGCAAAGGATGAAAACGGCACAATTGAGGAAAGCGAAATCCCCGCAGACCTTGTTTCAGAAGCCGAAGATATGAAGGCAGCCCTTATGGAAATGGCGGCAGAGAACGATGAGGAACTGATGGAGAAGTTCTTCGATGCCGGCGAACTCTCCGAAGAGGACGTCAACAGGGGCCTCCGCATCGGCTTTATGAACGGTGACATATATCCCGTCTTCTGCATCAGCGCAAAGAAGGACATCGGTGTGAAGCGTCTTATGGAATTCGTCATCGACGTATGCCCGACACCCGAACACGACGTTGAAAAGAGCGTCGAGGGCGCCGACATCCCCTGCGACCCCAACGGCCCCACATCAATCTATATCTACAAGACCGGTATCGAACAGCACCTCGGTGAAGTTTCATACTTCAAGGTCATCAGCGGCAAGCTCACCGCAGGCCAGGATCTCGTGAACCCCGAAAACGGCAACAAGGAGCGCATCTCCGCCATCTATGCAGTGGCAGGCCGCAAGAAGGAAGCTGTGAGCGAAATCATCGCCGGCGACTTCGGCTGCACCGTCAAGCTGAAGACCGTCAAGAGCAACAACACCTTCAACCAGGCAGGTTATGACGCCGTTGTCGCCCCCATAGAATACCCCCAGAGCAAGTACCGCACAGCCATCAAGGCAGTTGAGGAGAAGGATAACGAAAAACTCGGTGAGGCTCTCAGCCGCGCAAACGCCGAAGACCCCACGATGAGGGTTGAGTACTCCAAGGAACTCAAGCAGACCATCATCAACGGTATGGGCGAGCAGCACATCAACATCCTCAAGTGGCACATCAACAACGACTACAAGATCGAAGTCGAGCTCTTCGCTCCCAAGATACCTTACCGCGAAACCATCACCAAGGTCGCTACCGCACAGTACCGCCACAAGAAGCAGTCGGGTGGAGCAGGCCAGTTCGGTGAAGTACACCTCCTCGTCGAGCCTATCGTCGAAGGAATCGACACCACCGCCCGCTTCAAGATTGACGGCAAGGAAACCGTCTTCACCATCAAGGCCAAGGAAGAGACCGCACTCGAATGGGGCGGCCGTATGGAGTTCTACAACTGCGTTGTCGGCGGCGCCATCGACGCAAGCTTTATGCCCGCCATCAAGAAGGGTCTTATGCAGAAGATGGAAGAAGGCCCTCTGACCGGTTCCTATGCGCGCGATATCCGCGTATTCGTATATGACGGTAAGATGCACCCCGTGGATTCCAAGGAAATCGCCTTCATCCTCGCAGCCCGCAACGCATTCAAGGAAGCCTTCCGCAAGGCCGGCCCGAAGATTATGGAACCTATCTACAATGTCGAGGTTCTCGTTCCCGGCGACTATATGGGTGATGTTATGAGCGACCTCAACAACCGCCGCGCCATCATCGAAGGTATGAGCTCAGTGAAGGGATTCCAGGTCCTCAAGGCCCGTGTTCCCCTGGCGGAACTCTACAAATATTCAACTATGCTGAGCTCCCTCTCACAGGGCCGCGCAACCTTCACAATGACCTTTGCAGACTACCAGCAGGTTCCTGCAGACGTTCAGGAGAAGCTCCTCAAGGCTTACGAAGAAGAGGACAAGGACGACGAATAGTCAGCTCCGCACAGCGCGAAACGACAAGCCCCGGTCCGAAAAGGCCGGGGCTTTTAAGCATATCGAAAAATTTTGTACTTTTGCGATATGGATCTGACCGCAATAAAACAGAGATTCGACATCATCGGTACGGATGCCGCGCTTGACAGGGCGATAGAAGTTGCTGTCCAGGTGGCTTCCACAGACCTTTCCGTGCTCATAACCGGTGAAAGCGGTGTGGGAAAGGAGGTCATACCGAAGATTATCCATCATTTCAGCCCGCGCAAGCACGAAAACTATTTCGCAGTCAACTGCGGCGCAATCCCCGAGGGGACCATCGACTCCGAGCTCTTCGGACACGAGAAGGGTTCCTTCACCGGGGCCACGGATGCGCGCAAGGGCTATTTCGAAGTGGCTGACAAGGGGACTCTCTTCCTTGACGAGGTGGCCGAACTCCCCCTGTCGACCCAGGCCCGCCTGCTGAGGGTCCTTCAGAGCGGCGAATTCATACGCGTCGGTTCCTCGAAGACCTTGAAGACGGATGTCAGGATAGTGGCCGCCACCAACGTCAACCTTATGCACGCCATCAGCACCGGCAAGTTCCGCGAGGACCTCTACTACCGTCTGAACACAGTCCCGGTAAGAATCCCCTCGCTTCGCGAACGCAAGGGCGACATATACATCCTCTTCCGCAAGTTTGCATTCGATTTCGCCGAAAAGTACACTATGCCCACGGTGCAGCTTTCACCCGATGCCCGCACCCTTCTCGAGGAGTACAGGTGGCCGGGCAACGTGCGCCAGCTCAAGAGCATCGCCGAACAGATATCCATACTGGAGCGTGACCGCATCATCACTGCGGACACCCTTGCCAAATATATCCCCCGCGAAGGGGAGAACCTTCCCTCCGTAGCCTCCGACAAGTCGTCGGCGGACTATATGACAGACCGCGACATAATATTCAAGTATATCTATATGCTCAAGCGCGAGATAGACAGCCTCAAGGCCGTCGTTCACGCAGGTCAGGCCCCCCAGGGCCAGACGGAGTACGGTCCGCAGCCCCAGCTGCTCCTGCCTGACTCCTCCGTGGATGCCGCCCGCGTGGAGGTCGCCCCTCACGGCATCGAGTCTCACCCGGTGGAGGAGCAGCAGGATGTGGAAGTGATAGCGCCGGGAGCGCAGATGGACGGGCAGACCCTGCAGGAACTGGCAAGGGTGCAGATAGAGGCCGCACTCCGCAAGCATAACGGAAAGCGCAAGGCCGCCGCCGAGGAACTGGGTATTTCGGAGCGCACTCTCTACAGGAAGATAAAGGAATACAATCTCATATGAAAAGGATAGCGGCAATCATATTCACGGCGGTTCTGGCCGTCAGCTGCGGGATATACTCCTTCAGCGGCACGTCCATCCAGCCCGATGTGCACACCATCTGTGTGGAGCCGGTGGTCAACAACGCCATAAAGATCAATCCTTCACTGGCGAACCAGCTGACGGAAGCCCTTCTGGACAAATACCGCAAGCTCACCAAACTCCAGCAGGTTGACGATATGGCCGACCTCTACGTATCCGGCGAGATAACCTCCTACGACATAAAGGCCCAGTCCGTGACCGCAAACGAAGTTGCGGCCCAGAACCGTCTGACACTCACCGTGAAGATCAAATATTCCAACGTGAAATATCCCGAAGAGGATTTCACGAAGGATTTCGTGGCATATCAGGATTACAATTCCGAACAGTCCTTCGACTCTGTGGAGGCGACGCTCTGCGACCAGATCATAGAGACAATAGTCGAGGACATCTTCAATGCAACAGTAGCGCAATGGTAGCGGATCTTGACAGGCTCTCACTTCCCCAGATAGAGGGTATCCTGGACGAATACCCCTGGTTTGCGCTCGCGCAGAGGGAATTCTATATCAGGATGTCCCTGCGCGGGGAGGAATACCGCGACGCCACCGCACCCAAGGTGGCTCTGTATATGCGCCGCCGCAGCGACCTTCCCAGGGCCGTCGAAGCCGCACGGCTCCGTCGCGAGGAGGCTGACAAGCCGCACACCGCACGCAAGGCTGAAAACGCCCCGGGCCTTTCAGCGGGAGGATACAGGCGCAATGTCGTAATTGCAGGCGGGGACTACTTCTCCGCCGGAGAGCTGTCAAGCGTGGACGACGGGAATGTGCCGACCTTCGCGCGCTTCTCTCCCGATGATCAGGTCACGGCCACAGTGGTTGATACGGCAAGAAGCAACAACCTTGTCGCGGAAGATATCCTATATACGGAGACTCTGGCGCAAATCTATGCAAATCAAGGCTTTTCAAAGCAGGCTATCGACATATATTCGAAACTAATTTTGTTATATCCGGAAAAAAGTGCTTACTTTGCATCCCTTGTAAAAGAATTGAAAACAAAAAACTGATATTATATGTACGTAGCTCTATCCATCATCATCGTCATTGCAAGTATACTCTTGACAATCGTCGTATTGGTCCAGAACTCGAAGGGCGGTGGGCTCGCAGCCAATTTCGCGGCAGGCAACAGTGCCTTCGGCGTACGCCAGACCACCAATTTCCTTGAAAAGACCACTTGGGTGCTGGCAGCAGTGGTTCTCGTGCTTTCCGTGGCAGCCACCTTCTTCACAGGCGGTTCCACCGGCAAGAGCGCTGCCACCAAGCAGATTCAGCAGCAGGCCGTTGAACAGGCTGCTTTCCCTTCAAATCCCATTGAAGACGCTGAATAGTTCCTCAGACATTGAGTGAGGAAAGTTTCGAAAGGGCCCTTGCAGGGTCCTTTTCGTTTATCTCGAATATCCTGGAGATGCCGTTCTCGAAAAGAATCTTTGGAGGACAGCAGTTGTGACCGCACACCACCCACAGTTTCCTGCCCATCTGCCTGCAGATTTCCGCGATGCCGCCTGTGACTTTCCCGTTGAAGCTCTGTCTGTCGAGGCAGCCCTCACCGGTTATCACAAGGTCGGCGTCTTCGGCCTCCGCGCGTATGTTCGAGGTGTCGGCAAAGAAACCGCAGCCTGAGATGCGGTCCGCACCGAGTATGTGGAGGGCCGCTCCGGTCCCGCCCGCCGCTCCGCTTCCCGCCGCCTGACGGAAGTCGTGACGGTTGGAGCCTATGCTCAGCAGGATATTCTCAAGAGTATCGGCATATTCCTTCATACGGGCCTCCAGCCTTTCCAGCATCATTCCGTCAGCGCCTTTCTGCGCTGCGAAGGTCATCGTCGCTCCGCCCGGTCCGAGCAGGACGCTCGCCACATCGGCAACGCTGTGAAGATGCGCCCCGTCAACCGCCTTGATCGCCAGGGGGACGACCTCCTTCAGGTCAGCGCCTTGAGGCGTGCCTGCAAGCGCTCTGAGCATACCTTCGCCGCCGTCGTTGGTGGAACTTCCGCCGATTCCTACGAATATCTCCCTGCAACCGAGATGCAGGGCCTCCTTGATGAGCAGTCCAAGCCCGAAGGTCGTCGTGCGCTCGGGGTTGCGCCTGGAGTAGGGAATTGATGCAAGGGAGCACACCGTCGCCATTTCGATGAAGCAGCCTCCTTTCCCGTCCAGGAGCAGGGGGGCCTTGACCGGATTCATAAACGAATCGACGGCATCGACAAGGGTTATGATACCGCCACAGTTTGAGTGCAGAACTTCCAGGGAGCCGTCTCCTCCGTCGGCCATAGGTTTGACTGCGGTCTTGCAAAGGGGGAAGTTCAGCGCTATGGCCTCACCGACCTCCCTGGCCGAAAGGCAACCCTTGAACTTGTCGGGCGCGATGAGTATTTTTCTGTACCGGTCCACAAGTCAAAGGTAGCAAATCCTTAAATTTTAACAAAATGCAGTACTATGTGATACAAGGTATTTGAATTTGTCATATATTTGCAGCGTCAAATTGCCATTCAAATGAAAAAAGTAGTAAATGTCAGCATCGGCAGACGTAAGTTCACCCTCAATGAGGACGCCTACACCCGTTTGAACACCTATCTCGACGCATTCAAGGCTCACACCCGTATGGGCCTTCAGGCATCGGAGGTTATGGAGGACCTTGAAATGCGTATCGCCGATCTATTCGAGGAGCGCACATTCGCCGGGGAGGCCGTGTCCCTGGAACTTGTGGAAAGCATAATATCGCAGCTGGGTATGCCTGACGGCGATCAGGATGCCTCCCGTATGGATTTCTCACAGGATGCCTCTTCCTCTTCATCCTCAAACGGAGCCGCTCCTGCCCACAAATTCTACCGTGATATGGATTCAGCCCGCATAGGTGGCGTATGTTCCGGCATCGCCTCTTATTTCGACGTGGACCTGACGATGATAAGGATAGCGATGTTCGTCCTTCTGCTTGCAGGATCGATAGGATTCTGGTTCTATCTCATCTGCTGGATAGTGGCCCCCAAGGCCGTCACTCCCGCTCAGAAGTGCGAACTTCGCGGATGGCCCGTAACAGCGGAGAATATGGCGAAATTCCGCAAGTAGGCAGTCAGGAGGAACGCTTATGGAACTTGCAACAAATCTTGAAAACACAAAGACCCAGATGCGAAGGGGTGTGCTGGACTTCTGCATCCTTCTCATTCTCAGCAAGAAGGATGAATATGCCTCCTCCATCATCGCAGAGCTGAAAAAGGCGAAGCTCATAGTGGTGGAGGGTACGCTCTACCCGCTTCTTATTCGGCTCAAGAACCAGGGCCTGCTCGCATACAGGTGGGAGGAGTCCACACAGGGTCCCCCACGCAAGTATTACACCATCACAGACCGCGGCCGCAAGCAGCTCCTGGAGATGGACGCCGTATGGCAGGAAATGGTTGAAACAATGGAATTTCTTAAAAATCAATAGTCTATGAAACAGACGGAACAGGTCAGCATTGGAAACAGGGTGTTCGTGCTCGAGGTTGATGCCTATGAGGCTGTGAAAGAATACCTGAAGAAACTTCAGGACTACTATATGAATATGGAGAACGGCTCCGAAGTTATGGATGGCATCGAGGAAAGGATGGCTGAACTTCTGCAGGAGCGGGTGAGTGAAGGCAGCGCCGTGACCAAGGCTCAGGTCCTTGAGGTTATGGGCATACTCGGCCAGCCCGAGGAGATCGAGGCTGACCGTGATGGAGGATCCTCCTCCCGTCCTGCCGACGGCGGCCGTGTCCGCAAGAGGCTTTACCGCGACATCGAGAACAAGTTCATCGGAGGAGTGGCCTCAGGTCTTTCCGCATTCACGGGTCTGGACGTGGTGCTGTACCGTATGATATTCGTGCTGCTCACAGTATTGCCTCTGTTCCTTGACAAGGACATCGTAGTGTATATGCCGCTGCTGTATGCCATCGCCTGGATATGCATTCCTGCCGCGAAGACCGTGACCCAGAAGTGCCAGATGCACGGAGAGGCCAGTTCCGTGTCAGGCATATATGAGAGGATGTGCAGCGAGACGCCTTCCGACCAGCCGGTTTCCAGACGCAGAGGCAGCGGTGTGGGCAGGGTGATACAGTGTCTTGCCGGAATCCTGCTCATCCTCATCGGACTTCCCGGGATAATCGCAGGCGTTGCCTCCGCCGTTGTCTGCTGCACGAGTATCTTCCCTCTGGAGATAGAGCCGTTCGTGATATCCTCCCTTCCCACGCTCGCCTCGGCGTTCATACCCGCTGTGATTATCCTTGCCCTGCTGGTTGCTTTCATTCCTTTTGTGACGATGTTCTACGCAGGCGTGATGATGACTTTCGATTTCAAGTCCCCCAAATGGCGTCCGGGCCTGTGCCTTTTCTTCTTCTGGGTGATCTGCATAATAGCCCTCGTGGTGGTTGCCATAATCGGAGGCGTGGGCGCCTTCAACCTCGCAGGTTTCAGGCACTGGGTGTAAGAAGCTTAAACAACTTCTAAAGCCCGTCTTGTTTTACGGTACCGCTTTGCGAATCCTGCGCAATGGAATTGACGAAAAAAGAGGTCGACCCTTTAGTCGACCTCTTCATTTCCCTGCGGTGAGGGGGGGATTCGAACCCCCGGTACAGTAATCCCGTACGTCAGTTTAGCAAACTGGTGGTTTAAGCCACTCACCCACCTCACCGGAACAGCTTGTTCAGCCCCCTTTTGGGGACTGCAAATTTAACAAGCTTTTTCTATTTCACAAAATTTCCTTCAAGGGGACAACTATTTCTTTGCGATGGTCTCGCGCATATCGGTGTCGGCCTTGATGTTCTGGAACTTGTAATAATCCATAATCCCGAGATTGCCGCTGCGGAAGGCTTCGGCCATAGCGAGGGGAACCTGGGCTTCGGCTTCGATGACGCGGGCGCGCGCGTCCTGTGCCTTGGCCTTGTTCTCCTGCTCGAGGGCGACGGCCATTGCGCGACGTTCCTCGGCCCGTGCCTGGGCGATATTCTTGTCGGCGTTGGCCTGGTCCATCTGGAGCACTGCACCGATGTTCTTGCCCACGTCTATGTCGGCAATGTCGATGGAAAGTATCTCGAATGCGGTGCCGGCGTCAAGGCCTTTGTTGAGCACGAGCTTGGAGATGGAGTCGGGGTTCTCGAGCACCTGCTTGTGGGATTCGGCGCTGCCGATGCTCGACACGATGCCTTCACCCACGCGGGCGAGGACGGTTTCCTCTCCTGCGCCTCCGACGAGCTGCTTGATGTTGGCGCGCACTGTGACGCGGGCCTTGGCTATCAGCTGAATGCCGTCCTTGGCCACTGCGGTGACGGGAGGGGTGTTGATGACCTTGGGGTTGACGGACATCTGCACGGCCTCGAACACGTCTCTTCCGGCCAGGTCGATGGCGGCGGCCATCCTGAAGTCGAGGTTGATGTTGGCCTTGTCAGCGGATATGAGGGCGTTGACCACGTTGGGCACGTTGCCCTTGGCGAGGAAGTGGGCCTCGAGCTCGTTGGCATTCAGTTTCAGTCCGGCCTTGGTGCCGGTGATCATAGCCATCACGATTGTGCTTACGGGCACTTTCCTCCAGCGCATCAGCACCAGCTGTATGAGGGATATCCTGACTCCCGATATGAGGGCCTGGAACCAGAGGGTTACAGGGAAGAACCAGAGCAGAATGATAAGAGCGACGAACGCAATTGCAATCCAGATAAGAATTTCCATAGTGTTAGAAGCTGTTTTGAAATGGTTCACGAAAATTATTATAGGTTATTTTTCAGTAGATTTTTTGATGATTTGAAGGAGCAACGGGGTTCCGTTGTGACTGAAAAGCAGCGAAAAATATGCGAAAAAGAAACATAAGTATTGAAGTTAGGAATGATGAAAAAATAAGTTGGTAAAAGATTTATGAAGGATTGTTTATGGATTTTGAATGCGAAATGAAGGAGCGTAGCGGGCTACGTGACTGAATGACAAATTCAAAGGACGAAACAAGACTCATAAAGATTACCA
>JAZRYW010000007.1:0-26545 GCA_045600965.1 Bacteroidales bacterium
CTGACTGTCTGACTGTCTGACTGTCTGACTGCCGGCAGGAAGCCGGTATAAACGACAAAAAAAAGGTGGCCTCAATTTAAGCCACCTTCTTTTATGTAGTACAGATGAATGTTACTTGGACAGACCCTGACGGGCGGAGTACATAATCTTGAGGGCAGAGCAACGGCGAAGCTCCTGCTTCACGTCGGTGATGATACCCATACGGGTGTCTTCGTCTGCCTTGATGACTACGGTCATAAACTGACGGTCAGCCTCTGAAAGGGCGTCACGTTCAGCTGCCACGAAGTCGCCAATGTCCTTTACTGTCTTGAAAGAGTCGTTGAGCTGAATACGGGATTCCGTACCGAACTTCGCCTGGAGGTTGCGGTTGGGAGTACCGATATTGATGTAGGACGAGAGGTCCTTTCTTTCAAGCTTGGCGATTTCACTTGCCTGGGGAAGTGTCAGTGTAACCAGACGTTCAGTCTGTCGCATACTTGTCACGACCATAAAGAACATCAGGATCATAAACACGATATCCGGGAGAGATGCGGTACCGATTGTAGGTAAACCTTTCTTACCACCTTTGATAAATTTTGCCATACGAAATCTCCTTATCTTCTAACACCCGTATCCTTAGGTTCAGCCTCGGAAATCTGCTGGGGAACTGCGTCACGGACGATTTTCTGCTGGTCTTCGGGAAGATTGACATATTTCTTGCCGAAGTTCGCCATTGAAAAACGGTCACGGAGTTCGTTCACCGCGCGGACGAGTTCGTTCTGGACTTCGATGTATTTCGAGTAGCTGGTACCACGGTCGTTCTGCAATGAGATTACGCCCTTTGAAACCAGACAGGTACCGAAACCTTCGATTTCCTTCTCGCTCTTTTCAGAGAGGTTTTCCTTGTTCTGCGGGTTATCCAGAAATTCTATTACTTGATCTCTCAACTGGCTCATATCAACAATCACCTGATCTCCTGCGAATACCCTGTCGTTTGCATTAACCTTCACCAGAAGGAGGTTACGACGGTTGACCTTCGTATCTTCCACTTTCTGGTTGGGGTCCGGCATCTGAGGAAGACGTCTCGCAAGACCCATTTCCTTGTCCATTGTGGTGACCATCAGGAAGAAGATCAGCACGATGAAGGAGATGTCCGCCATTGAGCCGCCATTAATCTCGGGGACTTTTTTTGCCATAATTGATATTGTTAACGGTTTCTTATTGCATTGACAATCCAAGTGCCAATGAGTGTCACAAGTGTAAGCGCAAGCAGAAGATATGTGACGTAGAGGGCAGTGTCAGTGAGCTTGAGTGAGCCGGGAGTCTGGACTGCGTTGGTTTCTACCGGAGTGCCGGGGGCAAGCAGGTATGCACCGCCTACGATCACGACGATCACCACCAGGCCAATTAATAATGAGAGGATACCTTTCTTTGAAGTGAATGCCTTTGCGAGAGGGAAAATCACTGCAAGGGCGATGCCGATGCCAAAGAGGATGTATGCCCAACCGAGGGTGATGTCAAGAACGCTCGAGCTTGCATCCTTAGGGATTCTCAGATAGAAGTTAATGGCCAAAATAAGTGACACTATCAACAGCGCCCAAAGTACGACTTTGAATGCCTTGAATATTTTATTCTTATCCATGATCACTTATTTTATGGGATTTACTTTGAGTACTTTACGAGGAGGTCAACGAGAGAGATTGAAGCGTCTTCCATATTGAGGACGATGCTCTCGATCATTGATGAAAGGAGGTTGTAGAAAATCTGAAGGATGATGGCGACAACAAGACCACCGACGGTGGTGATAAGGGCGACCTTCATACCTGATGCAACGAGGGCAGGGGAGATGTCACCTGCAACTTCGATTGCGTCGAATGCCTGGATAAGACCAATCACAGTACCCATGAAGCCCAACATAGGAGCGATGGCGATGAAGAGGGTGATCCAGGACATACCGCTTTCGAGCTGACCCATCTGAACTGAACCGTAGGAAGTGATGGCCTTTTCAGCTTCTTCCACGCCCTGGCCCATACGGTCAAGACCCTGATAGAATATGGAAGCGATGGGACCGCGGGTATTGCGGCATACTTCCTTTGCTTTCTCAACGCCGTTTTCGCCCTTGAGAGCGTCCTCAACCTTTTCGAGGAGCTTCTGGGTGTTGGTCTTTGAAAGGCTGAGGGTGAGGAGCCTTTCGATAACGATTGCAAGACCGAAGATAAGGCAGATGATGATTGTTGCCATAAAGCCTGCACCACCTTCGATGAACTTGGTCTTCAGAGCCTGGTGAAGGGGAACATCGTTTGTTGCGGCAGCGACTGCGTCATCGGCAGCGGGAGCGACAACTTCTTCAGCAGCTGCAGGAGCGGCGCTTTGAGCTTCGTCCTGAGCCATTGCATTGGCAGAGATGGTCATTACGCCAGCAATTGCCAAAAACAAGAAAAATTTTTTCATAGGTTTTTGTAATTAATTAAACAATGATATTAAAGTTTTTTGTTATTATTCGTCCTATATTTATGGTCAAAACCTAAAATAATGTGCAAGTTAAGGATATTTTTTTAAAACTCCACACTAAATTGACACTTCTCCACGCAAATTTTGCGTCAATTTGCATTTTATCGCTTCCGTGTCCGAAGTTTGCCCGAGCAGATACATAAGTTTGGCGATGGCCGCCTCCGTGGTCGAGTCGTAGCCTGACACCACCCCGGCCTCCAGCAGCGAGATGCCTGTCGCGTATGCTTCCATATCGACTTTCCCGGCCGGACACTGTGTCACGTTCATTATCACGATGCCCCTTCCGATGGCATCCTTGATCTCCTCCATAAACCAGGGACGGGAAGGCGCGTTGCCCGATCCGAAGGTTTCGAGCACAATGCCGCGAAGCCCCCGGGTGTTGAACACGGCGTGCACGTATTCCTTCCTTATACCGGGGAAAATCTTCACTACGGCGATGTTGCGGTCTATCTCCCTGTGAACCGATAGCGGCCATCCCCATTCCGACGGGCGGCGTATGACTTCACGGTTGAACCTGATATGGATGCCGACCTCGGCCAGGGGCGGGTAGTTGGCCGACCTGAAGGCGTGGAACTGCTCGGCGTTGTACTTTATCGTGCGGTTGCCGCGGAACAGCCGGTCCTTGAAGAATACGCACACCTCCGGAACCGCGGGATGTCCTTCGCTGTCGCGTGCGGCGGCAATCTCGATGGCCGAAATGAGGTTTTCCTTGCCGTCCGTGCGCAGGACGCCTATGGGAAGCTGGCTCCCGGTGAAGATCACCGGCTTCTGCAGGTTGTCGAGCATAAAGCTCAGCATCGAGGCCGAATAGGCCATCGTGTCGGTCCCGTGGAGAACCACGAACCCGTCATAGGCCGCATAGTTCCTCTCTATCAGTGTGGCCAGTTCCTGCCAGAATTCGGCCACCACGTTCGACGAGTCTATGACAGGGTCGAAGGAGAAAGTTTCTATCCTGTAGTCGAATTTTCTGAGTTCGGGGACTTCCGTGGTGATCTGTGAGAAGTCGAAGGGATGGAGTGTCTGGCTCACGGGGTCCTGCACCATACCTATGGTGCCTCCCGTGTAAATGAGTAGAATCCTCGGAGTGTTCATCTGTCAGTGTTTGATGTTGAAAAGCTGCAGTGCGCCGGAGGTGGTGACGGCGGCGACCTGATCCACCTCTATGCCCTTGATACGGGCTATATTATCCGCTATGAGCGGTATGTATGCGCTTTCGTTCCTTTCCCCGCGGTGAGGCACGGGCGGCAGGTAGGGCGAGTCGGTCTCAAGCAGGATGCAGTCCAGGGGGATGCGTTCCAGAGTGGCGGCTATGCCTGCGTTGCGGTAGGTCGAAACTCCCCCTATGCCGACGAGGAAGTCGCCGTAGGAGCGTATTCTCAGGAAGGTCTCGTAACTGCCCGTGAAGGCGTGGAACACGCCCCGCAGCGTCTTTCCGCTTCCTCTGATTCCGTCACGGACCTCGTCCAGGACGTCGAATATCCTGCCTGTGGCATCGCGGGAATGTATGATGGCCGGAAGGTCGTGCATCGCGGCGAAGATCATCTGCCTGCGGAACACCTCGCACTGCTGGTCATACCAGGAAGTGGGGTAGTGGAAGTCCAGCCCTATCTCGCCTATGGCCACGATGTTGTTGCCGGAAGCGAATTCGAGCGCGGCGGACAGTTCCTCCTCCCAGTGGGGGCCCACAGATTCCGGGTGAAGGCCGGCGCAGACGTACGCGTGCGGGCCTATGAGCTCTGCGGCGCGGACCATCCTCCCTCTCTCTCGCGAATCGATGTCGGGCAGGATGAACCTTGTCACGCCTGCCTGTTCAGCCCTGCTGACCGCCGTCTGCATATCGGTGTCGAAGGCCGGATCGTAAAGATGTGTATGGGTGTCGACGAACTGCACTTGCCATCAAATTTCAACAAAAATATACAATTTCGGCGTCAAAACCTACATAAGCGCATATTTGTTGGGGCTCACGGAAACGATTCTCCCCTCCATCTCCAGACTCAGCAGAGCCCCTCCGATAAGGCGGAAGGCTATTCCCGTGACTTCGCAGAGTTCGTTGACCCCCATTTCCCCACCGCCCCTGAGGGCCTTGATGACTGCTCTCTTGCAGCTGTCGTCATCACCCCTGAACAGGAGACGGCCTTCGCGGTGCCTTCCCTCATCCTCCCAGCCCATCCGTCTCTCAATGCTGGAAGCGCTCAGCGCAAGCCTCGCTATATCGTTTTCTATCAGTCTGTTCGTCCCGTCGGACGAGGTGTCCGTCAACCTTCCCGGCACTGCAAACACATCCCTTGAATAGCTGTTGGCAAGGTGTGCGGTGATAAGCGAGCCTCCCTTTTCCCTCGATTCAACTACAACAGTGGCGTCAGCCATACCTGCAATGATGCGGTTCCTGCGGCGGAAGTTGATGGCCGCTCCTATGGTGCCGGGAGGGAAATCGGTCAGCAGGGCGCCCTGCGACACTATCCTTTCCGCAAATTGGCTGTGGGATGAGGGATACACGGTGTCGAGCCCGGTTGCCATCACGCCGGCAGTTTCGAGCCCGCTTTCATAGGCCGCCTGCTGCGCGGCAATATCGATTCCGTACGCCAGGCCGCTTATTATCAGAGGTTTGATCGGGTTTTCGGCAAAGCTGTGCATCATATCCCTGCACACGCTGCGTCCATACCAGCTGCAGTGTCTGGTCCCTACAACCGCAAGCACGCGCTCCGCATTGAGGTTGCAGTTGCCTCTGACATACAGCAGCAGGGGCGCATCGGGACATTCCCGCAGGCGGTAGGGATATGATTCGTCGTTTATAGTGACCACCCTGCCGCCCAGCGCGGCAGTGCGTGAAAGGTGTGATTCGGCCCGATCCAGTGACCGGGGGTCGAGCAGTCTCGTTATGATGGCCTCCCTGCCGGGAAGGAGGGCCTCGAGGTCACTGCGTTTGAGCCTGAAGATGTCCGCCGGGCTCTGCATCGCCTCGGTCAGCCTTCGCGAAGTGATGCAGTCGTAGGCGAAGATATCGGCCAGCGCGCATAGATATACCGTTTCGTCCAGCATTTTTTCCGCCAAGATAGGCGTTTGCCCGCAGATGGAATGACGGAAAAAGAAAAAGCCGCTGCTGGAAATCAAGCTGCGGCTTTTTTATGAAAAAAAGAGGCTTTTTCTAAGAAGTTGTTTTAAATTTGATTGTCGAAATTTATTATAGCAGATTTTTTGATGGATTTGTGCTTGAAATGAGGGAGCATACCGGTTGGTATGTGACCGAATTGAAAGTGCAAAGACGCAAAAAAAATGCATAAGAAATGAGAGCAATTAAATTTAAACAACTTCTAAATAATCAGCATTGCGTCGCCGTAGGTTCCGAACTTGTAACCCTCCTTGATGGCGACGTCATAGGCATTCATTATCTTGTCGTGGCCGGCGAAGGCGGCGGCGCACATAAGCATCGTCGATTTGGGCAGATGGAAATTGGTCACCATCGCGTCCGGTACGGAGAAGGTGTAGGGCGGGAAGATGAACTTGTTGGTCCAGTCCTCGGTGGGCCTGACCTCGCCCTTGGTGGTGACGAAGGTTTCCAGAGCGCGAACGACGGTCACGCCGATTGCGAAGACCTTGTGCCCGGAGCGCTTCGTGCCGTTTATCAGTTCAGCGGCCTTGGGAGTGATGACCATCTGCTCGGAGTCCATCTTGTGCTTCGAAAGGTCCTCCACATCGACGGTGCGGAAATGTCCGAGTCCCATATGGAGGGTGAGGAACGCCTTGTTGATGCCGGCGATATCCATCTTCATAAACAGAGACCTGCTGAAATGCAGCCCTGCGGCAGGGGTTGACACGGCGCCTTCCTTGTCGGCGAATATCGTCTGGAACCTTTCTTCATCGATGGCTTCGGCGTTGGGGCGCACCCAGGTGGGGATGGGGATCTCTCCCAGCTGGTAGAGGGTCTTCTTGAATTCCTCATAAGGTCCGTCGAATGAGAAACGGAGGGTGCGTCCCCGGGAGGTGGTATTGTCTATCACTTCGGCCACGAGGACATCGTTCTCACCGAAATACAGTTTGTTGCCTATTCGTATCTTCCTTGCGGGGTCCACCAGTACGTCCCAGAGCTTCTGTTCCCTGTTGAGTTCGCGGAGGAGGAAAACCTCGATGCGGGCTCCTGTCTTCTCCTTGTTGCCGTAGAGCCTTGCGGGGAACACTTTTGTGTCATTGAACACGAAGGTGTCGCCTTCGGAGGCGTATTCGATGATGTCGCTGAATTTTTTGTGCTCGATTGAGCCGTCATTGCGGTGGAGCACCATCAGCCGGCAGTCGTCACGGTAGTTGGAAATGTTGATAGAGGTGAAGTTGTCCACCTGATCCTGAGTCAGTTCCGAAGGATACTCGGATATGAGTTCGGGGGTGAACCCGAAGTCAAACTGCGAAAGTTTCATATTGTGTCGATAATTGAGGAAATATGCCTGCCGTCTTCGCGACGGTGCAGTCATAACAAACAATTATACGAATAATTTTGAAAAAAGTTTTAGAAAAGTGAACAAATTTGCTCAAAGTCGAGAGAATTCTCCACGTCGAACTCTCCGCTGCGGGTCCTGCGCAACGCCGTGAGGTAGCCTCCGCTTTCGAGCGAAAGCCCGAGGTCACGCGCTATGGAACGTATGTATGTGCCCTTGCTGCAGGATATGCGCAGAGACACCGAAGGAAGGTCGGTCATCTCCCACTGCACCGCCTCTGTGTACAGTTCCTTCCGCTTGATGTCGATTCCTGACTTCTCTTGGGAGAAGGGCTCGAACGAGAGCAGTTCCAGGGAATGAATGGTGACCACGGATGGTTTCAGGACGGCTTCGATGCCTTCCCTTGCTATCTCATACGATCTTTTGCCGTCGACGTTCTTTGCCGAGAACACGGGTGGAATCTGCTCTATTGTCCCCTCGAATTCCCTGAGGGCCTCTTCGACCTTCTGTTTTGTGATGTGCTCATAGGGGAACCTTCCGCTGATGGGCTTCTCCGCATCGAATGACGGAGTGACGGCTCCGAGCCTTACCGTGGCCTCGTACTGCTTGGGATGTCCCTGCAGTTCCTCCGCCACCTTTGTTGCCTTGCCTATGCAGACCAGCAGGATGCCGGTGGCAAGCGGGTCGAGGGTGCCGGCGTGTCCAATCTTTATGTTCTTGAGATGGAAATGCCTCTGCGCCCTGAACTTGAGCTTCCTCACTACGTCGGCGCTCGTCCACATATAGGGTTTGTCGACAGGTATGACGATGCCGTCGGGGTAATCCCCGATGTTGTCGGACAATGCACCCCTGAAACTCCTGTCGAGTGTGACGAAGCGGCCCATCCGCTATCTTACGGGAATCTTGTCTATGCGCCTTTGGTGGCGTCCGCCTGCGAACTGTGTGTCCAGCCAGGCCTTGACCGTCATCCTCGCCCTGCCGTAGGGGACGAAACGTGCGGGAAGCACCAGCACGTTGGCGTTGTTGTGCTCCTTGACGAGTTTTCCGACCTCGACGCTCCACGCCAGTCCGGCGCGGATTCCCTGATGATGGTTCAGCGTGATTGCCATTCCGTTCCCGGTGCCGCAGATGGCTATGCCGCGGGGCAGCTCGCCCTTCTCGATGGCGCAGGCCATAGGGTGCGCGAAATCGGAGTAGTCGCAGCTCTGCTCTCCGTCAGTCCCGAAATCCACCACCTCGAAACCCTTGCGGGTGAGGTAGCCCTTCAACTGTTCCTTATACTGAAATCCGGCGTGGTCGGATGCTATTCCTATCTTTTCCATATCAACCAAGTTTTTCCAATGCCGCCGTTATTCTTGCAAGAGTCTCCTCGCGGCCGATTATCACGATTATGTCGGCTACCGAAGGGCCGTTCGACGTGCCGGTCAGGCAGAGTCTCAGGGTGTTCATTATCTTGCCCATAGGCAGTCCGTTACCGGTGATGAAACCGTGGAGCGCGTTCTCCACGCTCTGAATGTCGAACTTGTCCAGGCCTGCGAGCATATCCCTTATCGCAGGGACGTGCATCTTGTTCTCGTCCTTCCAGAACTTGCTCACCACCGCCGTCTCGTAATCGGCAGGGGCTGCGAAGAAATATGCGCCCTGGGATGCTATTTCCCTTACGAAATGCACACGCTCCTTGAGCAGGGAGCATACTTGGGCGACATAGTCGTCACTGAATCCCTTCACCGTGTCAGGCTCCTCAGCCCTGAGCAGTTTTGCCAGTTCGAGGGGGGTCTTCCCGCGGAGGTATTCCATATTGAACCATTTGGCCTTGTCGGGATTGAACCTTGCTCCGGATTTCACAACCCTTTCGAGGGAGAACTGCTCCACCAGCTGGTCCATTGTGAAGAGTTCCTGTTCGGTGCCGGGGTTCCAGCCCAGAAGGGCGAGCAGGTTGATGAAGGCCTCGGGAAAATATCCGTCCTCGCGGTATCCTCGGGATGTCTCGCCTTCGGAGTTCACCCATTTCAGGGGGAATACGGGGAAGCCAAGGCGGTCTCCGTCACGCTTGCTGAGCTTGCCTTTGCCGTCAGGCTTGAGCAGGAGCGACAGATGTGCGAACTGCGGCTGCGTGTCCTGCCATCCGAACGCCTCATAGAGGAGGTAGTGCAGGGGGAGGGAGGGGAGCCACTCTTCGCCACGTATGACTTCCGTTATCTCCATGAGATGGTCATCGACGATGTTGGCAAGATGGTATGTGGGCAGTTCGTCGGCCCTTTTCCAGAGCACCTTGTCGTCCAGGGTTGAGGTGTTCACCTCTATGTCTCCGCGGATGAGGTCGTGCATCTTCACTGTCCTGTCGGCGGGGACCTTGAACCTCACCGTCCAGTTGGTCTCCGTCTCGAGAAGCCTTCTGACCTCGTCGGCGGGAAGGGTGAGGGAGTTCCTCAGGGAGCCCCTTGTCTGGTGGTTGTATATGAACGTGCGCTTTTCGGCCTCGGCTTCAGAGCGAAGGCGGCCGAGTTCCTCAGCCGTGTCGAAAGCATAATAGGCGTAGCCTTTCTCAACGAGTTCCTCGGCATATCTGCGGTAGATGCCGCGCCTCTGGGACTGGCGGTATGGAGCGTGGGGATGCTTTTCCGACGGAGTCTCGACAACGTTACCGTTCTCATCCACACCCTCGTCAGGTATGATGCCGCACCACAGCAGCGATTCGATGATGTATTTTTCGGCTCCGGGCACGAACCTGTTGGAGTCGGTGTCCTCGATGCGGATCACGAAATCGCCTCCGGCCTGCCTGGCATAGAGATAATTGTAGAGTGCTGTCCTGACTCCGCCCATATGAAGCGGACCGGTGGGGCTTGGTGCGAAACGCACGCGTCTTCTTCTTTCCATATGTGTGTTTTTATTCCTTGTTCATCAGACGTTTGTCCCTGCGGATATACGCCGCCACCTCATAGTATGACGTTCCCTGCTCTTCGGCGAGGATAAGGTCGGGCTTGCCCATATTGGGAAGAGGCTTGTAGACAGGTATGCCGCTTGACAGGGGCGCTGCCGGTATGGGCTCTCCGCTTTTGTAGATGTTCTCGGCATCGTTTTCCTTGAGTTCCACCATATCCTTGTCGTCGATGATGTACATCTGGGGCAGTGCGGATATGTCGAATCCGGTGGCTATCACGGTCACGTCTATCCTGTCACCGTTGGAACGGTCCCTTACGACTCCGCGCTTGAAGTTGTCCGCGTTGCCGGTGTATTCGTTGATGTAGTCTATTATCTGGGAGAATTCGTCCGTGCGCATACCTTCCCCGCTGTCGCTGGCCGTTATGTTGACCAGGGCGCTCTTTGCGGTGCGCAGGTCGAGGTCGTTGAGCAGAGGCGAGGAGAAGGCCTGCTCAACAGCGTCCAAGGCCCTTGCAGGACCGGTGCCGTGACCGATGCCTATCAGAGCGATTCCGCTGTTGCGCATTGTCATCCTTATGTCGGCGAAGTCTATGTTTATCTCTCCGTGCGTACCGGTGACATCCGCAATGCCCTTTACGGCGGTGGTGAGCACCTCATCCGACTTGGGCATAGTCTCGAAGAAGTTCATCTGGCCGAACACGTCATACAGTTTGTTGTTGTCTATGACTATCAGACAGTCCACGACCTTGCGCATTTCATACAGTCCTGCCACGGCTCTCGAGCGGGTGGCCTTTCCCTCATCGGTGAAGGGGAGTGTGATCACGCCTACTGTGAGCAGCCCGCGGCTCTTGGCCTCCTGCGCTATGAGGGGAGCCGAACCGGTGCCGGTTCCTCCGCCCATTCCCGCCGTGACGAACACCATACCGTCGCCGGTGGTGTTGCCGGTGGCGTTGCGCACGGTATCGGCAACTCCGTCAAAGAAGTCGCGTATGCGGTCCATTGATTCGAGCGTGGCCTTCCTGGCCGTTTCAGGGTCGCACCCTGCGCCGAGCCCGCTGCTGCCGAGCTGAATCTTGTTGGGTACGGAACTGCGGTCCAGGGTCTGGCGGTCGGTGTTGCAGACCATGAAGTTCACGTTCTCTATGCCCTGATTGTACATATGTGTCACGGCGTTGCAGCCGGCGCCTCCGACACCGATGACTGTAATCAGCGAACTGTTGGTCATCCAGTCGGTAGGGATTATGTCTTCCAGAAATGTGCTCATAGTCTCGTAGTTTATGCCTCGTCGTCGTTACTGAAGAATTCGCCGAACAGCGTTTTCAAGGAGGAGCGCTCCTGTTTACGCTTGGCCTTGACCTGCGTGCGGGAAGGGGATTTCGCCTGATCCTCTCTGCGCTGTGCGGGCTGTATGTCGCTGCGGTCGAAGAGCATTTCATCCTCATCCCCGGTTCGGGGCTTCGCATCTTCGATCCAGATGTCATCCTGAACCTGGTTGGCAGGCACCTCGGAAAGCTTGTCGAGGCGGCAGAGCGCAAGCCCGACACCGGTCGACGAATTGGCGGAGAATACGTCATCTATGGGCGTGAACCGCAGACGGTTGCAGGGAGCGGCAAGCCTTGCCGGCATTCCGAGCACTGCCTGCGCGAGTTCGTTGACCCTCTCAAGGTATGCGCCACCGCCGGTGATGACCACTCCGGCGGGGAGCTGGTATTCGTATCCGGCCTCCTTTATCTTCCAGGCGACGGCCTCGAAGATCTCTGTCATACGGGCCTCGATGACGTGAGCAAGCGCCTTGAAGGTTATGTTCTTGTCCTCCCTTCCGGCTGTGCCGCGTATGAGTATGGTCTTGTCCTCCTGTATCGCGCTTTCCAGACAGCAGCCGTACTTGACCTTCATCCTTTCGCAGTTGAGGGTTGACGTGCTGGTCCTGGTGCGTATGTCCTCGGTTACCGAATTGCCCGCGAAGGGAATCACGCCGAGGCTGCGGATATGGTTGTCCTTCATTATGAGTATGTCGGTCGTGCCGGCGCCTATGTCCAGCAGGACGCAGCCCAGTTCCCTCTCGTCGGGTGAGAGGACTGCCAGCGAGGATGCCACGGGAGCGATGAACTTGCCCTCGAGGGTGATGTGGGCGAGTTCGAACAGCCTGTCGATGGCGTCCAGAAATGATGTTTTGCTGACATAGAGCTTGAAGGTCGCGGTGATCACGCGGCCTATCATCCCGTCCAGTTCGTCCATGTCCTTGCCCATATAGTCATCCACGTCGAATGAAACGGGTATGGCGTATATCACCTGTTCATCGGCCTTGAGGTCAATCCGGCGCGCCTTCTCGCAGAGTTTCTCGATCTCACCGCGGGTGATGAGCTCATCCTTGCGGCGGCGCTTGACGGTGAAAGTTTTCTCCTCGCAGCGGCTGATCTGTCCGGAGATGTTCACAACGGCGCTTGCAATCTTCTCCCCGGTCTGGGCTTCAACCTCGGCAACTGCCTTGCCAAGAGCTTCGAGCGTGCGCTGGAGGCTTGAGACGGACCCTCTCTTGATGCCGTCCGATTCCACACGTGCGAATCCGCGCACGCGTATCCCATGGTCTTCAACCTCACCGGTTAGAACGGTGATGTTTTTCGAGCCCAGGTCAATGGCTGTAATAATCCTGGGTGATGGGTTCTTAACATCGTTCATATTGTCATTTCCTTATTTGCAAACCACTTGTCCGTTGAATTCCAGGCTCACTTCGCTGTATTTCTCCCAGCCCGCCGAAGGAATTATCTCGCTGTAGAAGGCGTCGAGCCTGTCGAATTTGTCTTCAAGGTTGTCAAGAGTGCCGAAACGGATGGTCTGGTCACCGGCCTTCGGCACGAGTATGAGCTTTGCGCCTTCAAAGCGGAAGGTGTCGATGTATGTGCGCCACACCTTGTTCTTCTCGAGAAAAAGGGCGAGGCCCACGGCCTTGTCAATCCATTGACGGTCATATTCATTGTCGGCATAGCCCCTGCCTATTCCGGCGAAATCGACCGGCATACGGCCGCCGATGACCGGAAGTTCCGTCTCGTGGCTCTGCTTCAGTGTCAGCACATAGCCGGTGTTGTCCAGAAAGAAGGAATTCCCCTCCTGAATGACCCTGACAATGGCGCTTCTTTGAAGTATGTCGATGTGCAGCACGCCATCCTGTGAGCAGTAAACCTGGCTTGTCAGGATTGCGTTGGTGGAATTCAGAAGGTTCTCCATGACGTTGCAGTCGATTTTCCAGATTGGGATTCCTGCCTCGGCGGTGAGATTGTTGTCCCTCAGAGTGCCGAGTATCTCCTCCCTGTCGGTGAAATGGTTCACCAGGCTGTCCTTTATGCAGACGTCCACTTCCGTACATACCAGAGTATCCCTGCCTTCGCGCACGAGATGGCCGGCCCATACGAAATACAGGCTGATGGCGGTGAAGGCGGCGACGATGCCCAGTATGACGGAAACCTTCTTAAGCATATCTCTCCTTGATGTATTCCTCTATCCGTGGAACGAATCTGTCTATGTTGCCGGCACCCACTGTCAGCAGCACGTCTATGTTCCGTGCGGAGAGGGTGTCCATAAGTTTGTCCTTGGTGGTCAGGACCTTGTCCTTGACGGTGACCTTGTCGAAGATGATGGACGAGGTCACGCCTTCGATGGGCTGCTCACGGGCGGGATATATGTCGAGCATTATGAGTTCGTCCAGGGCGCTGAGCGACTCTGCGAACTGGTCGGCGAAATCACGGGTGCGGGTGTAGAGATGCGGCTGGAATATGCCGCAAATACGCCTGCCGGGGAAGATGTCGCGTATCGAACTGATGGATGCCGATATCTCGTTGGGGTGGTGGGCGTAGTCGTCCACATATGCGCAGCGCTCCGTGTCGACCCTTATGTCGAAACGTCTTTCCACACCCGAGAAGGTGCGAAGCGCCTCGCGTATGGTGTCGACGGGGATGCCGTGAAGGTATGCTATGGAGAATGCGGCGACGGCGTTCTCTACGTTCACCCATCCGGGTATGCCCACCGTGCAGTGGCTTGCCTTTCCGCCGGGATAGTTGACCGCGAAGTCGAACCTGCCCCTTTCAGTCCTTACGATGTCGCTTGCATAGAAATCGCAGGGCGAGTCGAAACTGTAGCGGAATATCCTTGCCCTGACGGGCGAAAGGTCGATGTCGACACCTTTCTTTATCACAAGGGCTCCGTCGGGACTTATCTGTGAGGCAAACTTGGTGAAGGATTCCTTGACGGCCTGATGGGTGCCGTATATGTCCAGATGGTCGGCGTCGGCGGCTGTTATGACCGCCATCTTCGGGAACAGCTGGTGGAACGAACGGTCGAACTCGTCGGCCTCGGCAACGAGGTTGGGCCCCTTGCTCAGCAGAAGGTTCGATGACCAGTTCTTTGATATCCCGCCCAGGAATGCCGTGCATCCTTCCTGACTTGTGGTGAAGATATGCGCCAGCAGGGTGGATGTGGTGGTCTTGCCGTGCGTGCCGGAAATGGCGAAGCAGTCCTTGTCGGCAGCAATCACACCGAGGGCCTTGCTGCGTTTGACCATCCTGTAGCCGTTCTCCGTGACGTAGCGGAATTCGCCCAGAGTCTCGGGGATGGCCGGAGTGTATATCACCAGGGTATCCTCCCTGTCGCGCGGGATGCGGTCTATGTCATCCTCATAATGCACTTCTATGCCTTCGCTTACCAAGGCTTCGGTAAGCTTGCTCGGTGTCAGGTCATAACCGCTGACCCTGCATCCTGCGTGCCTGTAGTAGCGGGCGATGGCGCTCATACCTATTCCGCCTATTCCGAGAAAATATATGTTCCCTGGCCCTTTCATCTTATTCCTTTATAAGTGACAACACGTGCCGCGCGATCACGTCGGCCGCGTCCTTTCTTGCAAGTTCGGCAATGTTCCGTTCGAGCGCTTCCACGGCGGCTCTGTCAAAGGCCAGGTCCGTGATGGCTGCAGGCAGCTTCTCCACGGCCTCGGCGTCGCGTACGATGCGGGCCGCGCCCTTGTCCACAAGCGCCATTGCGTTGTGAGTCTGGTGGTCTTCGGTGACGTTGGGCGAAGGCACGAATATGGTGGCCTTTCCCTCCACGCACAGTTCTGAAATAGTCCCTGCACCCGCACGGGACACGATGATGTCTGCCGCCGCGTAGGCGAGGTCCATCCTGCTGATGAAGTCGAAGTGCTTCACCTCAGGGCAGGGGTGCTCCGACAGGAATGCGTCCACTCCCTGCTTGTAGAATTTCCCCGTCTGCCAGATGAACTGCAGGCCGTCAGGCACACCTTCCTCCACGATGCGGCGCATCACGTTGTTCAGAGTGCCGCAGCCCAGGCTCCCGCCGACGATGAACACTGTCCTCTTCTGAGGATCAAGTCCGTAGAAAGAAATTCCTTCGCGGCGCTGTTCCGCGGTGGGGCGTTCCAGATTGCTGCGTATGGGGTTGCCTGTCAAGACCGTCCTGTCGGCAGGGAAAAACTTTTCCATACCGTCATAGGCCACGCAAATCAGGGATGCCTTGCGGCCAAGTATCCTGTTGGTCAGGCCGGCGTAGGAGTTCTGCTCCTGAATCAGGCAGGGTATCCCGTGCCTCGAGGCGCTCCAGAGGAGGGGTGCGCTGGCATAACCTCCGACACCGACGGCTACGTCAGGCTTGAATTCCCTGATTATCCCCGATGCCATCCTGACGCTCCTTAACACCTTGAACGGCAGAGCGAGATTGGACAGCGTCAGTTTGCGCTGAAGACCGGCCACCGGAAGGCCCATTATCGGGTATCCCGCGGCGGGCACGCGCTCCATCTCCATTCTGCCTTCGGCTCCCACAAAAAGGATTTCGGCATCGCTTCGGATGTCGCGTATCGCTCCTGCTATGGACAGGGCGGGGAAGATATGCCCGCCTGTTCCACCACCGCTGATGATGACCTTTACCTTATCTTTCATTATTGTCTTCTGATGATATTGCCTTGACCTTGTCCTGATTGTCGAGCGTGCGGCTGACCGAAAGTATCATACCGACTGCGCCGCAGAGCACCAGATAGGCTGTTCCACCGTGGCTTATGAGCGGAAGCGTGTGACCCGTTATGGGAAGAAGCCTCACGTTGACAAGTATATGGAGCATGGCCTGTATGATGATCAGCAGGGCCAGTCCTATGACAAGCACGGAACTGAAGGTCGTCTTGCAGCGCTGTGTTATCGAAACACACCTGTAGAACAGAACAAGGTAGAGCAGCAGGACGAATATTCCGCCTATCAGCCCGTATTCCTCGATTATGAAGGCATAGATGAAATCGGAGAACGCCATTGAAAGGTAGTAGCGCGAATTGCTGTTTCCGGGCCCCACCCCGAATATGCCGCCTTCGCGGATTGCTATCTTTGCGTTTTCGCTCTGCCTGTCATTGTCGATCTGCTCCTGTGTCCTGACAGCGTCCTGTTCCTTCTCATCGCTGTGGAAGAAACTCTCCACCCTCTTTTCGGCCACGCCGAAACGGTTGAAGAACTTCATGAACACTCCGGTGTCGGGACTCACTCCGGCCTTTTCCTGATTCTCCGCAATGACCGCGGTCTGGGGATCGGAGCTGGGGGCGATGCTCTTGTATACGAAGAACAGCAGGATTACGGCTCCCAGCGCGATGGCTACCGTTATTGCCAGATAGCGCCAGTTGATGCCCGAAACCCACATTATCAGCAGGCTGAGGACACCGAAGAGCACCGCTGACGAGAAACTGTTGACGATGATCAGTCCGCAGACGACCGCCACGGGAAGCAGAAGTATCAGAAGATATCTCTTGAATGTATTTATCTCGAAGAATTCTATCGCGCGGGCAAGGTAGAGTATGAGCGCCACCTTTGCCGGCTCGAACACCTGGATGGTACGGTTGAATATGCGTACCCCACGGTTGGCCCCGTTCAGCTCTTCACCGAACAGAAGCCCCGCAAGCAGCAGCACCACCGAGGCTCCGAATACGATGAACGCAAGGTTGCGGTACCATCTCATCGGAACCCGGTAGCAGATGTAAAGCGCCACCAGACCGGCACCCACTGACGTAAGCTGTTGCAGCAGACATTGCGTCTTTGAGATGTGCCGGTCGATAGCCAGGAAGCTGCTTGACGAGAAGACGGCCACAAGCGAAATCATCGCAAGAATAAGTACGATGATCCATATCCCGAGGTCACCCTTGGGTACATACCATTTGTCATTTGAAGAATCAATGCCTGTGGTTGCCATCTCTCAAAAATAAAGTGTTGTGTATATGTGTAGAATGTGTGTGTGTTTACAGTTTTCTTACGGCCTCCTTGAACTGCCTTCCGCGGTCTTCGTAACTCTTGAAGAGGTCGAAGCTCGCGCAGCAGGGGGAGAGCAGGACGGTGTCGCCGGGGCTTGCAAGGGCATACGCTTCGCGTACCGCATCCTCCGCCGAGAATGTCTCCACCACCTTGCCGACCATATTGTCGAAATCGCGGTGTATCTTGGTGTTGTCCTTGCCTAAACATACTATGGCCTTGACCTTCTCCTTCACCATCTCGAACAGGGGGGAGTAGTCGTTGCCCTTGTCCTTGCCTCCGACTATCCATACCACTGGAGCGGTCATACATTCCAGGGCGTACCAGGTGGAATTTACGTTGGTGGCCTTGGAGTCGTTGATGAAGAGCACGTCGTTGACGGTAAGCACCCTTTCCAGGCGGTGTTCCACGTTCTCGAAGGTCATAAGGCTTTCTCGGATGACCTTGTTGTCTATCTTCATCACCTTGCCGGCGATGGCCGCCGCCATCGAGTTGTAGACATTGTGCCTGCCGCGGAGCGAAAGCTCGTCGAGCAGCATATCGTAGCTGTCACCGTTGTAGCGCACGTGCATCTGCCCGTCCTCCACATAGGCTCCGTTTTCAACCTTCGACTGCTGCGTGAAGGGGAGCATCTGCGCCCGTATCACTATGCGGTTGAGGTTGGCCATCGTTATCTGGTCATCGGAGCAGAATATGAAGCAGTCGTCAGGAGTCATATTCCGGGTGATGCGGAACTTTGCGTTGACATAGTTCTGCAGGTCGTGGTCGTAGCGGTCGAGATGGTCCGGCGTTATGTTCAGCAGGACGGCTATGTCCGCCTTGAAGTCGTACATATTGTCAAGCTGGAACGAACTCAGCTCAAGCACATATATGTCGTGTTCCTCGGTAGCCACCTGATAGGCGTAACTCTTGCCTATGTTTCCGCCCAGGCCGACGTTAAGGCCGGCGTTCTGAAGCAGGAAATATATGATGGACGTCGTTGTGGTCTTTCCGTTGCTGCCGGTGATGCATATCTTCCTGGCGCTGTCGTAGCGTCCGGCGAACTCTATCTCGGAAATGATGGGAATGCCTGCGGCACAGGCCTCACGCACGACGGGGGCAGTGTCGGGGATGCCGGGACTCTTGATGATCTCGGATGCGTTGAGTATCAGCGATCTTGTGTGTCCGCCCTCCTCGAAGGGTATGTCCCACTTCGACAGAAGCTCCTTCGACTCAGAGGTCATTGTGCCGAAATCGGAAAGGAAGACCTCGAAGCCCTTCACCTTAGCCAGCACGGCTGCTCCGGTACCGCTTTCGCCGCCGCCCAAAACCACAATGCGTTCCATATTATCTTATCTTCAATGTTATGATTGACACAACCGCGAGTATTATCGACACAATCCAGAAACGTATCACAATCTTCGCCTCGTGCTGCGCGCCGGCGGGCCTGCTGATGACGGCCTGTCCGCCCTCCTTCTGGAAATGATGGTGGAGGGGTGTCATCTTGAACACCCTGCGCCCCTGGCCGTAACGTTTCCTGGTGTATTTGAAATAATATCTCTGGATTATCACTGAAAGGCTCTCGACCAGGAAAATGCCGCAAAGTATGGGGAGCAGCAGTTCCTTGCGTATGATGACGGCCGAAACGCCTATTATCCCTCCGAGGGTCAGGCTTCCGGTATCGCCCATAAACACCTGCGCGGGGTAGGTGTTGAACCAGAGGAAGCCGAGCAGCGCGCCGAGCATCGCGGCCATGAAGATCACTACCTCGCCGCTGTTGGGGATGTACATTATGTTGAGGTATTCAGAATACCCTATGTGTCCTGAAAGATAGGCCAGCACACCTATGGCCGTGCCTATGATGGCCGACACGCCTGCTGCGAGCCCGTCGAGGCCGTCAGTGAGGTTGGCTCCGTTGGAGCAGGCGGTGATGACAATGACAATCATCAGGATGTAAATGCACCAGGTGAAGATGTCGCCGGCCTTGCCCTTGAAGGGAGACAGCCACTTGTAATCCAGTTCGTTGTTCTTGACGAAGGGGATTGTGGTCGTGGTGTTGCTGTAGTCCTGGTACTGCACGGTGACCGTTTCAGCCACCTCTCCGGGGCTTGAGTATGCCTGAGTGTCCATAGTCTGCTGACCGTTGGAGGAGTATATCTTCGCTTCGTCGCTGAAGCAGATGGTCAGTCCCACGACAAGGCCCAGGATGACCTGCCCGAGTATCTTGTAGCGGCCGTTGAGTCCGTCCTTGTTGTGCTTGACCTTTTTCAGCCTGTCGTCCATCCAGCCGAGCAGGCCCAGCCATACGGTGGTGAATATGAGCAGCTGGACATAGATGTTGGTCAGGTCCCCGAAAAGCAGTATGCCCACCAGAACGGACAGGATGATTATCAGCCCGCCCATAGTAGGTGTTCCCTGCTTGCTCATCTGGCCTTCCAGACCGAGGTCCCTTATGATTTCACCCATCTGCCTGCGCTGCAGATGCGCGATGATCCTCTTGCCGAATACGGTTGCAACCAGTATCGCCACTATGCTCGCCATAATTCCCCTGAAGGAGATGTACTGCATCAGTCCGGCTCCCGGGAAATCTATGTTGTGTGAACTGAGATATTCGAAAAGATGGTAAAGCATAGGTCCGGTTCTACTGTTGTGCGAAAACTTCTCTTATGACTTCCCTGTCGTCGAAATGGAATTTCTCCGTTCCGATTATCTGATAGTCCTCGTGGCCTTTTCCAGCCACCAGTATCACGGAATTGTCAGGCGCTGTGAGTATGGCGGTGCGGATGGCCTCGCGGCGGTCGGTTATGAAGATGGACCTTGCCCTTGAAGCCGCGTCCATACCGGCCTTGATCTCCCCGATTATGTCCTCGGGCTTCTCCATTCTGGGATTGTCCGATGTCACGACGACTCTGTCGGCATACCTCGCCGCAATGGCTCCCATCTCGGGGCGCTTTGTCCTGTCGCGGTTCCCGCCGCAGCCGAACACGCATATCAGGCTCTGGCGGTCACAGATTCCGCCGAGGGTTTTCAGCACGTTCTCGAGGGCGTCCGGTGTGTGCGCGTAGTCGACCACAGCGGTGATGCCCCGTACACCTTTAATATATTCGAGCCTTCCGCTCACTGCGCTGAGAGTGCTTATGACCTTGAGGGTCTCCATCCTGTCCGCGCCAAGCAGAATGGCGGTGGAGTAGACCGCAAGCAGATTGTATGCGTTGTGCGCGCCTATGAATCTGGTCCACACCTCGTTGCCGTCAATCTTGAGCAGCATTCCATCGAAGGTGCTCTCCACCGTGCTGCAATGGAAGTCGGCCATTGCGCGGCAGGAGTAGGTCCTTTTCTGCGCGGCGGTGTTCTGCAGCATCACCATACCGTTGCGGTCATCGATGTTGACCAGCGCGAAGGCATCCTTCGGCAGGCCGTCGAAGAACAGTTTCTTGCAGCGCAGATACTCCTCGAAAGTCTTGTGATAGTCGAGGTGGTCGTGGGTGAGGTTGGAGAATATTCCGCCCCGGAACTTCAGTCCGTGAATGCGCTCCTGCTGGCAGGAATGTGAACTTACTTCCATAAAGCAGTATTCGCAGCCGTGGTCGGCCATCCGTGCAAGGAGCGAGTTGAGCTCTATCTGGTTGGGAGTGGTATGGTCGGTGGGGAACTTTTCCCCGTCGATATAGTTCGCGATGGTGGATATCAGTCCGCAGCTGTATCCCAGATTGGTGAACAGCCGGTAGAGCAGGGTGACAGTGGTGGTCTTTCCGTTGGTCCCGGTGATGCCCACAAGGTTGAGCTTCTCAGAAGGATGGCCGTAGAAGGCCGCTGCGATGTCTCCCAGAGCGCGTCGCGCGTTGCTGACCCTGACAGATACGACTCCTTCGGGCGCATCGCCGTGCTCGAAGACGACGGCCGATGCTCCGGCGCCGATGGCTGCCGGTATGTACGCGTGACCGTCCTGCTCTGTGCCGCTGATGGCGACGAACAGGGCGCCGGGAGCGCTTTTCCTCGAATCGAAGCAGATGCTTGCGATTTCAACTGAGGCGTCTCCGTACACCTTCGCGCCTTCGATTCCTTCTATGAGTCTACTCAGTTTCATTTACCTGTGCGAGCTGGTTGGACTGTGATATCTTTTCGATTATTATGTTCTCCGCCGTTTCCTGTCTGGTCAGAGGGTCGTTCCACTGGGGGGATGAGGCATAGAGGTTTTCAGCGACTTCCCTGACGACAGGGCCGCCCCAGGTGGCTCCGTAGAAGTTTCTGGAGGTCTTCACTGAATACATCACCGCTATGACTGAATATTTGGGGGATTCGGAGGGGAAGAAGCCTACGAAAGTGGCCTGATGCTGCTTGCGGCCGTTGGCGTCGACGTAGCGTCCGGTCTTTGTGTCAACTATCTGGGCCGTTCCGGTCTTGCCCGACACTTCTACGGGACATCCGTTGAACACCGTGCGGCCAGTGCCGTTCTCAACCACACCGCGAAGGGCCTTGTGAACCTCCTTGCAGGTGTTCTTGGAGCAAACGACGCTGATGACCTCGGGCTTGAACGTCTTGACGTCCTGTCCGCCCTTCGAGAATTTCTCCACCAGATAGGGTTTCATCATCTTGCCGCCGTTGGCTATGGCGTTGTAGAAGGTCAGGGTGTGGAGAGGTGTCACGGCAACCGTGTAGCCCATCGCGATCTGGGGAAGATCGACGGGCGACCAGCTGGGGTCGGAGGGCGACTTGACCTGGGCGTTGACCATCTCGTGCAGGTCGAAATCTATGTTGCTGACTATCTTCAGGTCGTTGAGCTTGCTGATGAACTGCTCGGGCTTCTTGTCATAATACTGTGCGGCAAGCATCCTGAAAACGTTGTTTGAGGATATCTCGAAACCGCGCTGTACGCTGATGGTGTTGTAACTGTTGAGGTAATGGTCCTCGAAAACAGTCCCCATATAGTTCCAGTGGGGGACGGCCTTGAGTTCCTTGTCGAGGGAGAGGTGTTTGTCCTCTATGAGTGACACCAGCGTGGCGAGCTTGAACACAGAGCCGGGCTCGCTGCGGCGCTCGATGGCGTAGTTGTCAAGTTCGGCGAATCCGCCGTTGTCAGTCTTCTGGAGATTGACCATTGCGCGGATGGCGCCTGTGGCCACTTCCATCACCACTACGGTGCCGCCCTCGAGCTCGTCCGTGTCGGAGAGCCTTTTGCGCAGGGCGCGGTCGGCGATGTCCTGTATGTCCACGTTAATGGTGGTGACTATGTCAAGTCCGTCAACTGCGGGTATCGTGGGCTTGTCGATGTCGGGAATCCATTCCTTGCCTTCGGTCTTGCGCATCGGACGGC
Organism: Bacteroidales bacterium; assembly: GCA_045600965.1. Classification (GTDB taxonomy): domain Bacteria; phylum Bacteroidota; class Bacteroidia; order Bacteroidales; family UBA932; genus RGIG6374. The sequence continues at coordinate 22,377 of JAZRYW010000007.1, forward strand.
TGCCGGGCTTGCCGCGGAGCACGTTGTCGAAGGAGCCTTCAAGGCCCACTCTCGCTCCACCGGCCTCCTCCGCCTTTACGAATCCGAGCGTCCTGCGGCCGAGTGTGGGGTAGGGGTAGTCACGCTGGTCGAATTTCTCTATTATCACACCGCCGCGGGCCTGGCCGAGGTTGAACAGGGGGAATGTCTTGAGCTCCTGCATCTGGTCGTGGGTGAGGAGCTTCTGGTTGATGCGGACGTAGCGGCGGCCATCTTTGCGGGCATCCGTGATTCTCTTTTCATATTCCCTGGCTGACTTGTCTCCGTAGAATTCGGCGAGCCTCTCGGAGAGGGGGCCGACATTGGTGTAGAAAGCGGAGTCGGCAGCGACGGTGCAGTCCATATAAAGCCTGTAGTAGGGGGTCGAAACTGCGAGATAGCGTCCGTCTTCTGCGAGGATGTTGCCTCTGATGCCGTCGATGGTTTCATTTCGTGACTGGGCTCCGTAGCTCTCCTCAGTGTTCGACTCGGCGAAGAACTGGAGCTGGATTATCCTCACTACAACCGCCACTGAGAGCAGAACTGTGATGACGTAAATGAATCCGACTATGCTTATGTTGACTTTCCCTTTCATAGGTCAGGCTTTAGTATGTTTTCTGTTTCAGGTTATCTGTCAATCGTTATCATCGTGGCGGGTCTCGTGGGGGCGTGCAGGGTCGAGCCCTTCTCCTTCAGCATCCTCTCTATCTCCGTCCTCTTGTCTATCCCGATGAGCTCAAGGTTCACGTGCGTGCTCTCGATCTTGAGCTCCTCCACCTCGGAGGCAAGCTTCTCCTTCCTGACCATCTTCTTCTCCACGTGAAGGTTCCACGTGATCAGCCCTATAAGCACCAGGAAGACATAGACTATGAATCCCAGCTGTCTTCTCATCCACTTGAGCAGCCCGTCACCGCTGAAGAATCTTGCTATTGCGTTTCCTGCCATTATATCTTTTCTGCCACCCTCAGTTTTGCGCTGCGGGCCCTTGTGTTGCCGCTTATCTCCTCCTCTGCCGGAACCGCCGGCTTCTTTCCAATCTGTCTCAACGCGGTGGCGGTGCGCCCGTAGAGATCCTTTTCGGCTACGCCGTCACGGTTGCCGCATTTGAAGAAGTTCTTGACCATACGGTCTTCAAGCGAGTGATAGGTGATGACCGAAATGCGGCCTCCCTGCCTGAGTGACTTGATGGAGCCTTCGAGAAACCCCTCGAGAGCCGACATCTCGCCGTTCACCTCTATCCTCAGTGCCTGGTAAAGCTTTGCCAGATACTTGTGAGGCGCGACCTTCGGCAACACTTCCTCTATCGCCCTGCCGAGATCGTCAGTTGTTTCTATGGCCGCCTGCTCACGCGCGCGGGTAATGAGCCCCGCAACTTTCCTGCTGTTGTCCAGTTCGCCATAAAGCCGGAAGATGCTTTCAAGCTCCTCTTCCGTCGAGCTGTTAAGTATGTCTGCCGCCCTTCTGCCTCCCATATTGTTCATACGCATATCCAGCGGCGCGCTGAAGCGGAAGGAGAATCCGCGGTAGGATGTGTCAAACTGGTGTGACGAAACGCCCAGGTCAGCGAGTATTCCGTCAACCTCCGTATATCCGTAATACCTCACAAAGTGATGGATGAAACGGAAATTGTTGTGAACGGGAATCAGACGTCCGTCTTTCGGAGCATTCCCGATGGCATCACTGTCACGGTCGAATGCGATGAGCCTGCCCTTTTCGGAGAGCCGCTCGAGTATCGCCCTGCTATGTCCTCCCCCTCCGTATGTGGCATCCACGTAAACGCCGTCGGGTCTTATGGCGAGAGCGTCCACGCTCTCTTCAAGAAGAACCGGTGTGTGATACGCGGACATCGACTCAGCCTCCGGTGCTTATCCGAGAATCTCTTCAGTAAGCGCAACGAATTCGTCGTCAGACATACTCTGGCTTTCGAACTGCTCCTTGGCCCAGATCTCGATTTTGTGGTCACAGCCCAGGAACACCACCTCCCTGGTGGCGCCGATGAGATCCCTCATCTGCTGGGGTACAGAGATACGGCCGATTTTGCCGTCCGGCTCCACGATCGCCCTGTTGCTCATATACTGTCTCCACAATTGGTCGTGCTTCCTGTTGAAGAGGTTCAGGCGTGATTTCAATTCCTCCGATTCACGTTCCCACTCGGCGTAGGTGTACATTTCGAGACAGGGGGAGAACACGCTCTTGCGTATGACAAAGCGCTGGTCCTCTTCTCCCATCAGAGCCTTGAAGGGGGAAGGGAAGACCAGACGGCCCTTGTCGTCTATCTTGCATCTGTATTCTCCTATGAATTTTACCATCTTTCCTGTTCAGCCCACACTTGTGGAACAACTCACGGCAAAGGTAATAATACTTTTCCACTTTTTTACAAACTTTTACAAAATTTTACACAAAAAACTTTTTTTCTCCCGAAAACCACTAACTTGCAGTCTGAAAAATATATGACGATGAAAGGAATAATAGAGTTAACGGTCTTATTATTAATGCTTTGCTCCGGTTGTGGCAGGCCCGGTGAGCCTCTGGCGGAAGAAAGCGCCTGTCAAGAGGAGGTAAACGAACTTGGAATACCCGTATCAAGGTATGACGTTGTGGAGGGGATCGTCTCGCAAGGTGACAGTTTCGCGAAGATTCTCGGCCGCTACGGCGTGTCAGGAGCTGCCTCGAACCGCCTTTCCTCCCTGGCCGACACCCTTTTCGATACGCGCAAGGTGGTCCTGGGCGACCATTACGAGGCTTATCTTTCCAAGGATGGGGATTCCACCCTGTGCTGGTGGGTCTACACTGTCGACCGCACACGGAAGGTCATCTTCGGCCTCGAAGGCGGGGACACCGTCTTCGTGAACAGGAAGGATATAGTGAAGAGGGATATGATGGCGGAGGTCACAATCAGCAGTTCCCTTTGGTATGACACCGACAAGGCAGGCGTCCCCACGGAAGTGGCCCTGCGCCTGGCCGACATCTACGCCTGGACGATAGACTTCTTCGGACTTCGTCCCGGTGATTCGTACAAAGCTTTGTATCAGGTAGATGAATGTGACGGAGAAGTGATAGGCGTATCGGGTCTCCAGTATGCCGTCTTCACTCACGCCGGCAAGTCCTATGAGAGCATATTCTTCGAGCAGAAGGATTCTCAGAACACCAACCGCTACTGGGATGCGGAAGGAAAGAACACGAGGAAGGCTTTTCTCAAGGCTCCCCTTAAGTTCACCCGCATCAGTTCCGGCTTCACATATTCCAGGAGGCATCCCGTCACGCGCAAGGTCCAGCCCCATACGGGAGTCGATTATGCCGCTCCTATGGGGACACCTGTCGTTGCAATAGGTGACGGAACGGTGATAGAGAAGGGCTATAAGGGAGCCGGGGGAAATACCGTCAGGATAAAGCACAATTCCACCTATACCACGGCATACCTGCACCTTTCGAAATATGGAGCAGGCATCAAGGTCGGTTCGAAGGTGCAGCAGGGACAGGTGATAGGCTATGTGGGCAGCACGGGCCGTTCCACGGGGCCGCACCTCGACTTCAGGATATGGCGCAACGGCACTCCGGTCAATCCTCTGACAATGGAGTCTCCGTCAGCAGACCCTCTTGCGGAGAGTAATATGGCGGAATTCACTGCACTGAGGGATTCCCTCAGGATAAGGATAGAGCGTTTTGACGGAGAGAACGCTTACAGACGCAGATATCTGGCGCCTCTGGGCATTGTGGCCGGATAGCGCTATTCTGCTATTCCGGCTTCCTTCCACTTTGCGCAGAGAGTCCTGGCGTCGGCAAGGGCCCGGTCCGCATCGACATCGTAGGCGGACAGAAGCATATCAGCCAGCGTATCCGGCGTGAATTCCTTTCCCTCGATGTTTTCCCAGAGGAAAGCGGCGGTCTCGTTGAATGCAATCAACTTGTTGAAGTCGACGTTTTTCGAACTTTCGGATACAAGTATCCTTTCGTTGCCCAGTTTGCGGAGTTTGAAGCCTTCTTTAATTTTCATTTTCAGAAGCTGTTTAAGTCATTATTAAAAAATAACTTGGTAATATTTATGAATCTTGTTTCGTCTTTTGGATATGTAATTCAGTCGAGTAGCCCGCTACACTCCTTCATTCCATATCCAAAATCCATAAACAATCTTTCATAAATCTTTACCAACT
>JAZRYW010000008.1:0-10621 GCA_045600965.1 Bacteroidales bacterium
CTCTTGGCTATCATCCGGAATCCTGGCGTACTGCCGAGCCGGGACGCCTTTTCTGGCAAGTACTGGAAGACAGCGAATGGGCTTTCAATGCAGCATCGGGCTATCTGGCGATGAAGGATGCGATATCTGCCGAATGTCGTACCGAGATAGAAGACAAACTGTTCAGGCCTATGGCAGAGTTTCTGATGTACGGCACTCCCGACAACACGAAGAACAACTATGTGTTCAACCGTATGCACAATCACGGAACCTGGCAGGATGCTGCCGTGGGAACGATAGGACTTGCGATAGGTGATAGGGATTTGGTGATGCGCTCACTCTACGGTACGGATCTCAGTGGGGAGCACGGTGGTCTGCTGCAGCAGATTGACGAGCTGTTTTCGCCTGATGGATATTATCTGGAAGGCGCTATATATCAGAGTTTTGCGCTGATTCCTTTCCTTAAGTACGGCTTCCTGCTCAGGCAGGTGATGCCCGAACTTGATTATCTGGACAAGAATGACCGTGTGCTGGCAAAGAGCGCTGATGCGATGTTCGGCTTGTGCTACCGGGACAAATTCTTCAGACTCAATGATTCTTATGCCAAGACCTTTGCATCGAATGACGTAGTCGAGGTGCTGCCCTGGCTCTATTCCCTCGCTCCCGAGAAGAAGTGGCTCCTGTCCATCATCAGGGACTGCTCCGGAAGAGTCGGTGCAGACGGCGCAGGGAAAAAGGCTGCTGAAGATATTGCCGCGGGACTTGCTGAGCCGTTCAGGCCGTCAAGCCTGAAGTTGAGTGACGGACCGAGAGGGGAGAATGGTGCCACGATGGTGCTGCGCGGGGATGGTGAAAATGCTCCCGTGGTATATATGAAAGCCTGCGGGCAGGGGAGTTATCACGGTCATTTCGACAAACTGACGATAGGGGTCTTTGACAATGGCAATGAGATACTCACCGAGTACGGTTCCGCCAGGTTCAACGGTATCGGCCCGAGGAATGCCGGCCACTACACTCCGCTCAACAGGGGCTACGCTATGACTACGGTAGCGCACAATACCATTGTCGTTGACGGGAAAAGCCATTTCGAAGGGGTTACACCGTACGGCCTGCCCCATTCGCCGCGAGTCCTCGCTTTCAAGGGCGATGGAGGAGACCTCCAGTATATGGCCGCCGTGGACAGTACGGCGTATCCCGGCGTCAGGATGGAAAGGTGGACCGCCCTGGTGACAGTTCCTTTCCTGGAGAGGCCGTTCATTGCGGATATCCTCATTGCAGAAAGTGCCGTGCCTCACCGCTACGATTACCCAGTGCATTATTCGGGGCAGATGATAAACGTAAACGTTCCATACCGGAGGCCTGCGGAAATGAAGGCTTTGGGAGATGACTCCGGTTATCAGCACCTGTGGTTGGAGGCGGAGGGGAACTGCGCTGACGGTACTGCGCAATTTACCTGGCTGGCCGGTGACAGGTTCTATACCGTTTCTACTGCCACGGGGACTGATACGAAGATGATGTTTCTGCGTACCGGTGCCGCCGACCCCGATTTCTACCTCAGGAGCGAGCCCGTGTATATGTTGCGGGAGGAGAATGCGTGCAGCCATGTCTTCGCCTCGTGCCTGGAGTCACACGGTCATTATTCGGAGAAGGATGAAAACAGCCGAGATTCCCTGCCGCTCTGCTCCGCGGTTGCGGTGGAGAGTAATGCGGGCGCTGTTACGGTTCGATATGAATTCAAGGACGGGAATGCCGTCATCCTGCATATCGACAAGGAACTTACAATGTTATGAGAAGGTTGGCTATTCCCCTTCAGGCCACCAGATTCCCTGATTGTAGTTCAGACCCGGGCTCAGTCTGAGCAGGCGGCATCCGTGCGGCGCAACTTCGGTTTCAAAACGTTCGCCTCCGAATCTCTCACCCGGGTGCAGGACCGTGATGTCCTGCTGGCGCCATACGTCCCTCACTGTCTGGGCTTCCACCATCATATAGCCGAGTTCTCCAAGCGTGAATCCCATAGTCCTGAGACTGTCGCCCACATTGAAGAGCGCCACCACCAGAGAACCGTCCTCGAGGGGCTTGTGATATACTATTGCGCCGTCATCATCGGAAACGCGGGCGGCCGGATAGCCCAGAGGATCCTGATTGATGTCAATCACCTCGTTGTTCGTCAGCAGACTGAATGTGAAATCATCCATATCGGCGAGGTTGCATCCTATAAGGAGAGGAGAGCAGAGTATGGCCCACAGCGTAACGTGGGTGTACTGCTCGTCCGGGGTCAGGCGGCAGGCTCTGGTATGTCCCGGATTGGCCCTGTCGGCCACTTTGCCTATCTCCAGCATATCGGCATCGGGCCAGTGTCCCGGTCCTGCATATGCGGCCCATCTGTCCATCATCGTGAATCCTATCCTATAGATGTCAGGCCACAGGTCCTTGACGTCGCTGGACGTCCTCCAGCAGTTCGCCAGTTTGACGTAAGCGTCACCGAGTCCGATTGGGGCCCTGTTCGACAGGCTGTAGACTATGCTGCGCCCTGTCTGTGCCAGTGCGTCGTGCATAGTTCTGATGCTGAAATAGTCATTGGGATGCCAGTCATATTTGAGCAGGTCGACGCCCCAGTCGGCCCACTGCCTGGCATCATTCTTCATGAAGAGGTATTTGCCGTGGTAGCGCACCGCTTCCCATTCGTCGGGCTCGCCGGGCTTGCGCACATAGATGTTGTTTTCGTCCGAATGGCCTTCCTCCACCCACCAGTATTTCCCGTCGGGCCGGCAAGCCGATGAGCCTATGGTTCCTCCGGGGCACATCGCCCAGGGGCTTGAATAGATGCCGAATTTCAGACCGAGGGAATGGATATGGTCGGCCAGGGCCTTCATATCGGGGAACTTGTCGTTCGGCATGATTGCGAAGTGCTCCCCGCCCCGTTCGTGCTGCCAGCCGTCATCGATGTTGACGTAGGACCAGCCGTATTGGTCCAGCCCCCTTTCGACCAGAGCGTCGGCGGAACTCAGGACCTTCTCCTGGCTGACGGTGATGCGCCAGCAGTTCCAGGAATTCCACCCCATCGGAGGCGTGAGGCAAATCTTGTCCCCTATCTCAATTCGGAACTCCCTGCTGTCCGAGCCGAGAGCATTGCTCGCTGTGAGGGTGACGGTCCAACTGCCTTTGCGTCTGACCTTGCCGGAGATGATGCCGGTCTGCCGGTCGAGCTTCAGGCCACGTGGAAGTCCCTTGGCGTTGAAAGTCATCGGACGTACTCCGCTGGCGGGTATCTTGTACAGGAATGGCGTGCCGGGGTAGTTGCCGTACACTTTTGGGCCGTTGATGCGGGGAGTGTCCGGGGCCTTTGGGGTGAGTATGTACTGTGAATAATCAGGTTCTTCCGTCTCTTGGGCTGAGACTGCCGCCGACAGGGTTGTCAGGGCGAGGAGGGCAATGATGAATCTTTTCATTCGGGGCGGTTTTTACAGGGTCCGAAAACGTTTTTCACGGCGTTGAGATAGCCGTAGCCGTAACATACGTCGGGAAGCAGGTATGCGTCCTCTATCCATTCGTTCCAGGCGTTGATGTAGACGAAAGCGGGCTGGTCACCGTGCTTGTCGGCATATTCCTTTGCCCCTTCGAGGAAATGCTGGAAAGCCTCGGGAGTCCTGTGGTAAAGCACCACGTCGTCTTTGCCCTTGGCGGGGAAGCGGGGGGTGTCATCCCAGCCTATGGAAACGGTGGGGAAGAACGGAACGTTCAGGTAGTCGCTCCAGAGGTACCAGTATTCCGTTCCCTTGCGCCCGTAGGTCAGGTAGTCCTTGTCCGTACCTATCATATTGTAGGTCACGAAACTGTCGATGCCGAGCCTGCTGCGCCAGACATCGAATTTCTCAAGATAGAAGTCCTTGTCTATGCCGTTGCCTCTCAGGGTTGTCTGCAGGTGCAGGCCTTTGAATCCGGCCTTCACACACTCTTCCCTGAAGTACTGCACAGCCTGCGCGGCCCTGTCAAGGTCATTGTTGAAGGTCTCCAGAAAATTCTCTATGCTGAATATCATGAAGACGGGGCAGCCGTCGATCTTGACGTAGTTGTTCCGGTGGAAATATTTGTCTATTACCCGGAGCACTATGGTTTCATATTGCTCCGGAGTGACTTCTCCCGTGAAGAGGAGCGAGTCGTTGTCCCCGTGCAGGTGGTAGTTCCAGTAATTGTATTTCACGTCGTGGTTGGCCCACATCAGGTAGAATCCCATTTTGTCGCAGGAACGAGCCTTGAGGAAGCCGCCATCCAGCGCCCCTTCCAGATAGGGGTAGTTCTTGAACCAGTACCAGTCATACACGAAGGTGTTGACTCCGTGGGAAAGAGCCTCATTAATCCATTTCTCCACGACAAGCGGGTCATCGTCCATCTCGTAGCCCCAGAGAGGCTGTTTGGGCTGATAATGCCCTTCGAAACGGGGGTCGCCCCGCTTGATGACTTCCCATTCCCCTATACCTTCCTTCCAGAGATATTCACGGGCAAGGGAATCGTCGTGGCAGGAGGGCCACACGAAGGCGCAGACCCTGTAGGCGGGCTGTCCGATGCGCTCTCCGCAAGAGCAGAAGGTACAGATGGCGGCCACGGCCAGAACCGCCTTGAGCATTGCATTTTTAACCATAAGCAAATATAAACATTATCTTGCAGTTGGCGAGTTTTTTTTTTATCTTCGTGCATCTTACTTTAATTATTTTTAGATTTATGAAAGACTATATCGTAGCCTTGGATCAAGGGACAAGTTCTTCCCGGGCCATCATTTTCGACAGGAACGGAGTGGCACGTGCCGTGCGCCAGAAGGAATTCACCCAGCATTTCCCCCAGCCGGGATGGGTTGAGCACGATCCGATGGAGATATGGGCCACGGAATCGTCCGTGGTAACGGAAGCGGTAAGCTCCCTGGGACTGTCGGGAGACGATATAGCCGCGATAGGCATAACGAACCAGCGGGAGACGACCATCGTGTGGGACGCGGCGACAGGAAAACCTGTCTGCAATGCGATAGTATGGCAGGACAGGAGGACATCGGCCTATTGCGACAGCCTCAAGGCGGCCGGACATACCGGGATGATACGCAGCAAGACGGGTCTCATCATTGATGCCTATTTCTCCGGGACCAAGATCAGATGGATACTCGAGAACGTGCCGGGCGCAAGGGCGAAGGCTGAACGCGGTGAACTGAGATTCGGTACCGTTGACAGTTGGCTCGTGTGGAACCTTACCGGCGGGCGTACCCACATCACCGACGTGACCAACGCTTCCCGCACTATGCTGTTCAACATCAATACTCTGGAATGGGATGATGAACTTCTCTCTCTCCTGGACATTCCTAAGTCTATGATGCCTCAGGTCAAGTCTTCATCTGAAGTTTACGGTTTTACCTCCCTCCTCGGCGACGCGGTCCCCGTTTCTGGCATCGCCGGTGACCAGCAGGCCGCCCTCTTCGGGCAGATGTGTACCGAGCCCGGAGCCGTCAAGAATACTTACGGCACAGGTTGCTTCCTGCTGATGAATACCGGTGATAAACCTATAATGTCTGAAAATCAGTTGCTTACGACGATAGCCTGGAAGATCGGGGACAAGGTCGACTACGCCCTTGAGGGCAGTGTGTTCGTGGCCGGTTCAGTCGTGCAGTGGCTGCGTGACGGACTTGGAATCATCAAGAGTTCGTCCGAGGTGGAAGCCCTCGCCTCAAGCGTTCCAGACAACGGGGGTGTGTATTTCGTCCCGGCCCTGACAGGCCTCGGGGCTCCGTATTGGGACCAGTATGCCAAGGGAAGCATCAACGGCATCACCAGAGGCACTACGGCGGCCCACATAGCCAGAGCTGCGCTGGAAGGAATCGCTTTCCAGACAATGGACATAGTCTCGGCAATGGAAAAGGATGCCGGCGTAAGGCTCGGCGAGCTCAAGGTGGACGGAGGCGCGTCCCGGAACAATCTCCTGATGCAGTTCCAGTCGGACATCGTGGGAGCGAAGGTGATACGCCCCGAAGTGACGGAAACGACAGCTCTCGGTGCGGCATATCTTGCAGGACTGGCAATAGGATTCTGGAAGGATGTGGACGAGATACGCAAGCAGTGGAAAGCCGAGCGCGTGTTCACTCCGTCAGCCGAGGATTCCCGTATAGAGAAAGTCAAGGACGGCTGGCGTCAGGCCGTCGGAAGGACCCTTACTGACAAACATTAATAATCAACGATATGAACCCTTATTTCGCCGAATTCCTGGGCACTCTGGTGCTCATACTTATGGGTGACGGAGTCTGCGCCTGCACCAGCCTTGACAAATCCAAGGGCAAGGGAGCGGGATGGACAGTCGTCACTCTCGCGTGGGGCTTTGCCGTCATGTGCGGTGTCTTCATCGCAGGCCCTTATTCCGGAGCTCATCTGAACCCGGCCGTCACTCTCGCATTTGCCCTGACCGGCTCTTTCGCCTGGTCTTCGGTGCCGGGGTACGTCATCGCCCAGCTCCTCGGAGGTTTTGCAGGCGCTGCCCTTGTATGGGCATTCTACAAAGACCATTACGATGCCACTGAAGATCCCGACACAAAACTGGGGACCTTCTGCACTATGCCTGCCATACCCAACAAGTGGAGGAATTTCTTCTGCGAGTTCGTCGGTACCTGGGTGCTCTGCTTCTGCATATTGATGTTCACGACAAAGGAGAACACTCCCGTTGTCGGTATGGGTGACCTCGGGGCCATTCCCGTCACGCTGCTGATAATGTCCATCGGTATGTCCCTTGGAGGCGCAACAGGATACGCCATCAATCCGGCACGAGACCTGCCTCCTCGCATCGCGCACGCCATCCTTCCGATGAAATCCCCCAAACGCGACAGCGGCTGGGGTAACAGCTGGATTCCGGTAGCCGGCCCGTTGTCTGGTGCAGCATTTGCGGCTATATGCTTCATCCTCATTTTCTAGTGCATGATGCTTAAGGATTCCGTAATTACCGCAGGACAGAAGAAACGGGAAATCATCATAGCCCTGTGCTGTTTCGCGGCCATGTTCCTGCTCAACGTTTTCTGCGTCATACGCTATGCCTGCCCCTGGACTGAAATATTCACTCAACTGGGTTTCGTGGTGGTATTCTCTGTCGGAATTTATGTCCTGACCGTCATCGTGAGACTGATTGTCAAGGCTTTCGCCTCGCTTTTCGGGAGATGCAGGGGATAAAGTTCAGATACAGCGGAGTCAATCCTTCCGCTCCGGTCGCCTATTGCGCTTTCTACGCTATGAACACCGTAGTGGAAGTGTTATGGTGCAGCGGAGAAGAGGAACGGTCCCGGAGTCTGGCCCAGCGTATGCGGGACATCGTCGCGGGACTCGAGCACTCGCTCAGCCGTCACCTGGAGGGAGGCCCTCTGTTCCTTCTCAACAAGTCGGAACGCTTCGAGCACGTGGATGAGGAGCTTTTCTTCGCTCTCGAGCTCTGCGAGCAGTTCAGAGAGGCTACCTGCGGATATTTTGATGTGGCGGCACTCGGCAGTTCGAGAGAACGTCCCGCTTATCAATTCTCTATGGAAGGTCACAATGTGAAAAGAGTCTCCGACGGCATACTTGTCGATTTCGGAGGTTTCGCCAAAGGTTATGCCGCAGAGAAACTGCGCAAATTCCTTTGTGAGGAGGGAATAGAGAACGCCATAGTCAATTTCGGGAACAGTACCGTGCTCGGCATAGGGCATCACCCTCTCGGAGACTGCTGGAAAGTGTCTCCCGCCAGCGACGGAAACATTTGTTTCCAATTGAGGGACAGCGCGGTATCCGTGTCCGGGAGGAGTCCTGAAGGACGCCTTCACATCGTGGATCCCTTCACTATGAGCTGTCCTTCCCGAACTGAAAATGTGGTCGTCAGCGGGCGCTCGGCGCTGATTTGTGAAATCCTGTCGACGGCTCTTTATGCAGCTCCGCAGGAGAAGCATGGAAAAATACTTGAGAATTTCCCGGCTTATGAAGCCGGAACCATAGGATTATGAAAGAAGAAAAGGCAATGGACAGACGTTCCTTCCTCACACGTCTGGGAGGAATAGGACTCGCCGGAGCGGCAATGGGATTCTTCCCCTGGATGGAAGCCTGCAGCCCCGTGAAAAACAGGGAGACCTTCAGGGAGAAAGTGAAGCTCGGCATAATAGGACCCGGTTCACGCGGGCAGTATCTTATGTCATTCCTCAAAGACATACCGCAGGCCGAGATTGTGGCTATATGCGACAATTATCCGGTCAATCTGGAGCAGGGGGCTGAAATGTTCCCCAATGCGAAGAAATATGATGACTACAGGCGTCTGCTCGAGGACAGGGAAGTGCAGGCAGTGGTCATAGCAACTCCTCTCGACAGGCATTTCAGGATGGCGATGGACGCTATGGATGCCGGCAAGGACGTGTACTGCGAGAAAGCGATGGCCTACACGATAGAAGAGTGCAAGCAGATGTATCTCAAGCACAAGTCCAGCGGACGTATTCTGTTCATAGGACAGCAGAGGCTCTTCGACCCCAAGTACCACAAGGCGATGGAGGGGGTCGTTCGGGGAGATTACGGTCCTGTGGTCAATGTCAGGAATTACTGGTTCCGCAATGCTGACTGGCGCCGGCCGGTGCCCAGTCCCGAACTTGAGAGACACATCAACTGGAGGCTTTACAGGGAATATTCCCGCGGCCTTATGACCGAACTGGCCTGCCATCAGCTGCAGAACGGTACCTGGGCGACAGGGATGCTCCCCGAGAAAGTGATAGGCACGGGCGACATTGTCTACTGGAAGGACGGACGTGAAGTGTTCGACAGTGTATGCGCCATCTACACCTTCCCCAACGGAGTCAATATGACCTTCGAGTCTGTCATCTCCAACGCTCATTTCGGTATGGGGGAGCAGATACTCTGCAAGGATGCATTCATCGATCTGCCCGGCTCAAGGATTTACAGGGAGACCCCGCCTCGCAAGAGCGGCATCGAGCAGCTCATAGGCGAGATTGAGAATGGCGTGTTCTCCAATTCCGTATTCGCCGGCACCAGCTGGAATTCTGAAAATGCCTCCAAGGACAAGGGGGTTTCCATTATGCCCGAGGCGGTAGGGGACGGTACGCGTGAGATACTTCAGGCGTTTTGCAACAGCTGCATTACCGGAGAGATGCCTCTCCGCATCCTTGAAGAGGCATATTATGGTTCAGTGCTGTGCCTGATGGGAGATGAGGCCATGCTTCAGGGCAAACCGGTCTATATGCAGGAAGAATACAAGATTTGATTTCCAGATGAAGAAGGCTGTCTTTACATTGATTCTGTCAGCGCTTGTGGCGCTGCCCGCCTCGGCTGGTCACGACATCGTCTCCCTGAGCAGCTGGGGCCCGTATTCCAAGGAATATCACGGTATCGCTCACATCGATGACATCGCATCCGGGGTGAAGGTCGAGTTCTGTATGGTTCCCGGGCAGTATCGCCGCAATGTGAAGATTCCTTCCGCACTTTTCGAAAGCGACGTCCATCCCTGGTACGTGAGTCCGGATATGCGTCAGATATGCTACCGTCAGGAGATCGAGTGGAAAGACAAGGTATATGCCGACGTGTGCTACAATGTAATGGACGGGAATCTCGTTATGGTGGAGACACGCTGTGTCAACAATACCGAACTTACCCAGAATGTCAGTCTCCAGTTGGCTGTCCGCAAGACCGGGGGAGAGATGGGGAAATGGTCTCCGGAGATTTCTGAAGGTCAGAGCAGTTTTATCCTCAAATATCCCGAAGTGGATGCCTGTTACGGAGTGGCATGGACCTACCCGCTCACCGAGGTGCGCGAGTTCCGGAACTCTCAGCTGGAAGGGCTGATGCAGCGCAAGGTGCACGACCACGTCCACAAGGTGCTGACGGGTGATGAGGGCGGCAATTTCACTGCCAACTTCATGCGCCCTGTCACGCTGGCGGCCCACAGCGACACCACGATACTGCAGATGATAGCCTGCGGCAAACGTGACTATGTGGAGAAGCACCTTCAATGGTTCATCGAAGGAAGGATGAACTATGCCCCGGGCAGCGTGTACGCACGTATCGACAGGTCATCGGGGATGCTTGCGGGAGCGTCGGCCTACGCAATGGGCAACAGACTCCTTCAGGCGACCCTGCTCACCAACATAGTCTATCCCATCGACGCGTTCGGGGAGCCCATACGGCATTTCTGCCCCGGGAAGAACTGGAACAGCCTCTATACCTGGGACTGCGGTTTCATAGGCTGGGCAATGAGCGCGGTGGATCCGGGACGCGGGTATGAGATAATAAGGCAATATACGACAGGCCCTGAAGAAGAGGCCCCTTTCGTTCATCACGGCACTCCTCTGGCAACCCAGATACTTGCAATCAATGACGTCTGGCTCAACAACGGTTCCGATGAGGCGATGCTCAGGGAGATATACCCCAGGCTCAAACGTTTCTACGACTATATGTCGGGCCCCGAGTTCAGGGCTCCGAGCGGACTGCTGAGGACCTGGAAGATATTCTACAATTCCGGCGGCTGGGATGACTATGCCGCGCAGAAGTTCCTTACTGACAATCCCGATGTCAGGGAACATACCGCACCTATGGTTTCCACGTCCTACTATATCCGATGCGCCCGGATTCTCAGGCAGCTTGCAAGGCATCTGGGACTC
>JAZRYW010000009.1:0-46515 GCA_045600965.1 Bacteroidales bacterium
TTCGCAAGTATTTATATCGTTGATAATCAAAGTGAAGTGAGAACTTGCGAAACTTTTCCCCACCGCACTTTCTTATTTTTTGTCCCCATCCCTGAATCCCTTCCCCGGGGAAGGGACTTTTCCAACGGCCTGACGGCCTCTAAATAAGGTAGTTTCGCATTTGCGAAACTTGAATTATTCATTTTCATTTACGGTCCTTGCAGTCAAGTTCATTCTCCTCGGAATCCATAATCGCCAGAGTCCTTTCACTCACCGTGAAATTGTCCATCATCTCAAGGAGACGGGCCGGATCGTCGGAAATCATATAGCTTTCAGCGGTCCAGGGAGCTATCAGGCCGTCTGACACAAGCCTTTTCATCTGGGCGTCGAAACTGTCGTAGAAGCCTTCCACGTTGAGCAGTCCGACAGGTTTGCAGCTGCGGGTAAGCTGGTTAGTGGTAAGCATATCCGTTATTTCGTCAAGGGTGCCGACGCCTCCCGGCAGGGCCAGAAACGCATCGCTGATGCCGCTCATCCTTGCCTTTCTTTCACCCATCGAGTCAACTATGATAAGTTCATCCACCCTCTGCGAATTTATGACGCTGTCGGAGAACAGCGACGGAATCACTGCAACTACCCTGCCACCGGCATTTGATGCAGCGGCGGAAACCGTGCCCATATAGCCTCGGTTGCTGCCTCCGTACACCAGAGTGCGTCCCTGTGATGCTATCAGAGAACCCACTGTGGCCGCCGCAAGGTCATATAATGGATTGTTGCCTTTCCTTGAAGCGCAGAATATGCAGATGTTCCTTCTCATTTGTCAATATTTGAAACTGCTGCCGCCTACGAATTCGCGGAGCAGTGAAGTCGGAGGGATCTCCTGATCGGGGACCGGCGTGAAATAGTGGATGAATTTAAGAAGCCTGTGGGCTTCAGCATATTGAGGGCAGTTCTTCGGCACTGACGCGAGTATGGGCTCGGCGTGGTTGCGCAGCACGGCGAATTCGATCAGGTAGGCCGAATTGAACATCACGTCGGCGTTTTCCTGATAGGGATAAATCCATTTCTCCTCAGCGTTGATCACGCTGGGCCATTGGCTGATCGTTTCCCTTGCCGTGAACGCGCCCTTGTTGTAGTCCCTGACAATGCGTCTCAGAAGACGGTTGTCGGTGGTGGGGATGCAGTTGTGTCCGTCAAGGGCGTTGCTGGTGAGGGTATTGATGAATATGCGGAACTTGTCCGACTCCTTTACTCTTGACGTGAGCTGGGGGTTCAGCGCGTGGATGCCCTCTATCAGAAGCACGGTATTGCTGTCAAGATGAAGTTTCTTGCCGTTGTATTCTCGTTTTCCCGTGACGAAATTGAATTCCGGTATTTCAACGCATTTGCCGGCGAGAAGATTCTGCAGGTCTCTTTCGAGAAGGTCGTGGTCGACGGCGGAGAAATTGTCGAAATCGTAACTCCCGTCGGGGAATTTGGGAGTGTCTATCCTGTTGACGAAATAATCGTCCGTGGAGAAGGATACCGGACGGAGTCCGCAGGCCATTATCTGTATGCTCAGACGCTTGCAGAAGACTGACTTCCCGCTGCTGCTGGGACCTGTTATCAACACAAGCCTGGTGTGGTCGGGACCCTTGAAACGTCTTTCAATCTCTTCCGCTATCTGCACTATCTTCTTTTCCTGCAATGCTTCCGATACCTGTATTATCTCACTGGCCTTACCCTTTTGGCAGGCGTGGTTGAGTTCTCCGACGGTATTGAGGTTCATTATGAGATTCCAGTTGAGGTTCTCTGTGAACATTTCGAAAGTCTTGGGCTGGTCAACCGGCGGAGCAACCTGGAGAGGGTTGTGCTGGTCGGGTATGAGAAGGAGCATTCCCTGATGGTACGGCACAAGGTCCCATACTGTCAGGAAGCCTGCCGAAGGCACCAGCCTTCCATAATAATAGTCGGCCGTGTCACCGAGGGTATAGTAGTCTGCATATACCTGGCCGGACGTCTCGAGAAGTTTGACCTTGTCGTCGTAACCGAGGTCGGTGAAGAGGTCTATCGCCTCCTCCACAGGGACCTCGTGACGGTGGAACGCCTCATTTCTCTCCACTATCCCGGCCATCTCCGACTTGACAAGTTCGACGTCGGCAGGGGTCAGTTCAGATTCATCCTTCTTCCTGAGGTTGCAGAAATAGCCGTTCGATATGGGGTGCTCTATGTAGAGCTTCGCTCCGGGGAAAGTATCGTGCACGGCCTTGGTCAGCAGGAAATAGAGGCTTCTGCAATATACTCGCATTCCGCTTGTGTCACGCACGTCCACGAACTCCACCGTACGGTTCTGATAAAGCCTGAACTTCAACCCCTGTGACACATTGTTCACCTTGGCTGAAACGATGCGGTATGGCTTGTCGAATACGAATGCGTCAACGGCATCCAGAAGGGGTGTTCCTTCGGGAAATTCCATCGATGTGCCTGTGTTCTTGCAGAATATCCTCAGCATAATGAAGTCCTGTTTTAATCAAGTAATCATCACTCAAGTTTCGCAAGCGCTTATATCGTTGACAATCAAAGCGAAGCGAGAACTTGCGAAACTTTAATTACCAATTAATGGCAAAGATACATTAATTTTGCAAAACAAACCGACAAAAGGACAGCTGATGAAGATAGATTTCAACACAATTCAGGAGAGCGTTCATCCCAATTTCAAGGGCGGCGAGAAGGAGCTTGCTGCAAGGATGTACTTTGACGGGAAGAACCGCATAATGAAGGCCCGCCTCGAAAGCGGCGCATCGATAGGCATGCACGTGCACGACAGTTCGTGCGAGGTAATGATCATCACCGGAGGCATCTGCCACGTCATATACGACGGACAGCGGATTGACCTTGTGGAAGGTGACATACATTACTGTCCCAAAGGACACGGGCACAGCCTTGTCAACAGTTCCGAAGGCCCGGTCGAATTCATAGGCATAGTCCCCGAGCAATAATATGTTCGGTCTTGAGAATCTGGGGCTGGCCGGCCTCTTTCTGGGCTGTCTTCTTGCCGCCACAGTCGTACCGTTCAGCTCCGACGCGCTGTATATTGCCGTTCTGCTGGCCACACGTTTGCCTCTGGCCTGCCTGATCGTGGGCACGGCCGGCAACTGGTTAGGCGGCATCACCACCTATTTCCTCGGGCGTCTGGCAAAATGGGAATGGCTTGAAAGGGTGTTCAAAGTCAGGAAGGAGACTCTTGAGAAGCAGAAGGCCCGTATCGACAAGTATGGAGTATGGATGGCCCTTTTGAGCTGGGTTCCGGTAGTGGGCGATGTCATATCGCTTGCGCTTGGATTCTACCGTACTCCTGCACTCTGGACCATCATGCTCCTTCTTGTCGGCAAGTTCGCCAGATTTGCCGTCTGGACGCTTATGCTGATGCCGGGTCTGTCCTGACGGTTAAATGTCCAACGTGACCTTCTCCCATTGGCGGGTCTGACACTCGAGATACCTGTCGCCTGTGCGCACCTTCAGCGGACCGCCGAGGGTTGATGTAATCGTGGCTGAGGTTATCTTTCCATCCGACCAGCTCATATCAACTATGAAGCCGCCCCTGGCGCGGAGTCCCTTGACGCTTCCTTCGGGCCAGGCGGAGGGGAGCGCGGGAAGAAGATGCACATAACCGTTGTGGCTCTGCAGGAGCATCTCCACAATCCCGGCCGTGGCTCCGAAATTGCCGTCGATCTGGAAAGGCGGATGGGCGTCGAACATATTGGGGAAGGACCTTCCCATCCTCAGGGGCTTGCCGTCGGGACGGGGCCTCCAAGGGCTTACCTGCGGATCTATGATGGTGAGCATATTGCTCAGTATCTTGAATGCGTGGTCGCCGTCCTGCATACGCGCCCAGAAATTTGTCTTCCATCCCAGGCTCCATCCCGTTGCCATATCGCCGCGTTGCAGAAGTGTCACACGTGCGGCATCGAAGAGTTCGGGCGTGTCCTCGGTTATCTGTGCTGAGGGATAAAGTCCGTAGAGGTGGGATATGTGACGGTGTTCGTCCTTGGGGTCATCCATATCCTCGATCCATTCCTGAAGCTGCCCGTACTGTCCCACCTTCATAGGAGGAAGGAGCGCTATGGCAGCCGAAAGGGAATCGCGGTAAGCCTCGTCGATGCCGAGCGCCTCGGCGGCAAGGCGGGTGTCGTTGAGTATGTCGAAGGCGATCTGGTTGTCCATAGTGCATCCTGCGGTGAGGGGGTTGTCCTTCCCCACTCCGCCGTGTTCGGGGCTTACCGAGGGAACCACAAGCAGATAGCCGTTGTGCGGCTGCATATAGTCGAGGTAGAAATCAGACGCGCCCTTGAGCACGGGATACCATTTTTCAAGGAAGGCCCTGTCACCCGTGTAGAGGTAGTGTTCCCAGAGATGGGTGGCAAGCCAGGCTCCGCCGTTGGGGAACATACCCCAGTCACTGCCGTCGACAGGTCCGGCGATGCGCCAGATGTCGGTATTGTGGTGAGCCATCCATCCGTCGCAGTCATACATTACACGAGCGGTTTCTGCGCCGGTCTCGCTCAGGTCTCCTATCATCGAGAACAGCGGTTCGAGACTTTCGGTCAGTCCGCAGGCCTCGGCCGGCCAGTAGTTCATCTCGGTATTGATGTTGATGGTGTACTTGCTGTCCCAGGGAGCCATCATCTCCTTGTTCCATACGCCCTGAAGGTTGGCGGGCTGTCCGCCGGGCTGCGAACTGCTGATGAGCAGATAACGCCCGTAGTTGAACATCAGTTCCACCATACCCATATCGTCGCTCCCCTGGAAGGAGTCGAGACGCCGGTCAGTGGGGAGCTTTGAATTTTCACCTTCGGGCAGATGTATTTCAACGCGGGAATACTGCCTGCGGTATGCTTCCGTATGCTTTTCCTTCAGTCTGGCAAGATGGGATTCCGCCCGCATCAGGCGTTCACGGTTCAGGTCCGTGGCATTGCCGCTGACATCGTGCCAGTTTACGAAATTGGTGGCGGCTGATATGAGAAGAGTGGATTTCTTCGCGTCTGTAACGCTGACAGCATTGCCTTCACAGGATAGTTTGCCGTCGGTGATCACCTTCACGCAGACCTCTGCATCGAGAGCCGATTCGATCCCTTCGTGCGCATCGCCCTTGATCTTCGCCGTGAGCACGTCAGCTGCGGTGGAAACCGTGAAGGGGAGTTCGGAGTTGAATGAAAGGGTGAAAGATGACCTGAGGCTGGTGTTCACATTCACTGCCACCACCTTGTCGGGGAGAGAAGCGAACACTTCCCTGCGGACAGTCAGGTCTCCGGCTTTGTAGACGGTGGTGGCAACCGCAGTGGAAAGGTCAAGCCTTCGGCGGTATGCGCTGACAGTGTCCGGAAGCTGGAAATCGATGAACAGGCTGCCGGGATTGAGATACCTCATTCCGTGGGGACCTACTATGAAATCGCTGTCGATTATGGCCTTGGCCTCGGCTTCCCTGCCTTCATAGATGAGATTGCGGACTTCGTCCAGTCGCGCGAGCGATCTTGTGCTGTTGTTGTTGTGCGGGCCTCCGCTCCAGAAGGTCTCTTCATTTATCTGTATCTCCTCACGTTCGGTTCCTCCGAACACCATAGCCCCCATATTGGAATTTCCGACAGGGAGGGCCTCAAGCCAGTCGGAGGCAGGTTTGTCATACCACAGCACCTCATTGGGGCCGGGTGACTGGGCAACACAGGCTGCCGGAACGATTGCGGCAAGCAGCAGTATCTTGATGAGTCTTCTGTAAATCATAAATCTTGGAACCTTAATCTGTACTAAATAATAAATCCAATATATTGTCCAAATCGTCATCATCCGCAATTTCGGGTGTGATCCACCTCCGGCCGTAAACCATTCTTGGAAGGGAGGCATCGCCTCCGCCGGCTGTGCGCCCGAACAGGTCGAGGCTTCTGGAAAGGAGAAGGAAACATTCATCACCCGCTGCAATCCGGTCAAGGTCTGACAGACCGGTCACGCTCTCTATCCGGGACAGGGCCGCGGAGGGGTCAGGCGTATTCCACAGTATGCTGTCCGCCTGAGGGTATCTTTGCCTGTCGCTGAGCCATACTGCAAGAGAAAGCTTTGCCAGTTCGCAGGATCCGGCGAAACGGTCCTCCTGCTGAGCAGGGATATAATGGTTGCAGGAAGGGCTGAGAGGCACTGGACATAGCACGAATGCAAGGCTGTCCGGGTTGCGCTCCACAAATCTTTCAGCCGCACGGTGCAGTTTGCGGCAATGCGGGCAGAGGTAGTCATAGAGCAGGAGCATCTTGCGGGATGCATTCTCATTTCCAAGCAGAGGAAGGTCTGCAAGCTCATATCCTTCGCCGCGCTCCTCCACCCTGCCCTGTGAATAGAATGTTCCCCGGGAAGGGAGTGACTGGAATATGGCAAGCAGGGGCACACATATCAGACCCGCCGCAATGCACCCCGCCGTGTGGCGGAAATCGGTCGAGCAGATCAATATGCAGAGCACGGCAGACAATGAGCCAAGGATATGAGCCGACATACAGTAACGGCAGAATTTTCCTATGACGAACATCTGTATGCCGGTGAACCACAGAGCGCAGCCCAGCAATGCCCCGGAGATTGCAAGCAGCACGAAGCGCGAGGCCCTGCGCACTCTTTCGTCATCATCATCCACGAAAAGGAAGGCGACGAGCATCGAAAGGAAAAGGCCTGCGGCCGGAGCGCTGACAGGGATCGTCCCGAAAAGCAGAGACCATCTGCTGGAGAGCACCTCATCGCAGGCTGAACCCGCTGAGCAGCCTGCAAGACCGTTGCCGGAAAGGGAACGTAACGTCAGAAGGACACAAAGGGCCAGGGCCGCGGCGCAACAGAGCGCCGCAGCCCGTTTGAGAGTCCTTGTGCCGACGGTTTTCATCAATAGACGTTCGGCATACCGGGCGTGGGACGGAAGGTTCCGACAGGAGCGCCCTGGGGATATGAATTCTTCAGAGGTTCGGAAAGATAGAGCTCAACGACAGTGTTGCGTATCTCCATCTTCGCTCCGTCCATTCTGGTAATATACGAAATCTCAACCATCGGCTGGGAGCAGGTTGCGGCAATGACTTCCTCCTCGCCGAGACAGAAGGTCTGAACACGATGGAACAGGCCGTCCTGAGCGTTGACAACAAGCACGTTGTCGCCTGCTTCGGCGGGACGGAACAGGTTGGTGAAGCCCTGTACGGTGAAATCCTTCTTGTTGTCATCGGTATCGACTCCGTCGGGATAACGTCCGGTGCTGAGCAGAGGCTGAGCTGTGCGGGCCCTTCCCCATACGTTCACGTGTCCGGGGGTTACGGCAGTGCTTCCGTCGGCTCCCTCGCCGGCCTCGGTGTGGAACCCTTCACCGAGCCAGGGGTCTGTGACAAGACCGTAATTGACTGCATCGGCTATCATACCCTTGTCAGTGCGGAGGGTTATGTTACCTTCGTTTCCAAGAGCGGGACCGCCGAAATACTGGTCGGGTTCACCTTGGAATCCGGCATCCCTGACACCGGCTGCGACAACTGGTTCATCGATGCAGTGGTCTTCCGACAGAGGACTGTCGAGACGGACTTCGAAGACAAGCGCGAGCACGGGTTCATTGCTCGAATGGTCGTACTGGGTGGCAGGCTCGAAGGTGATGCCTGTGCCGTTTACGCTGAAAGGCATATTTGACGAGTGGTCGAACTTGAGAGGTTCCTCGAGTTCAAGTCCCGTACCGGCATCCTCTCCGGGGCCGAGAGGGCCTCCGAAAGTGCTTCTTGCCGAGGGAGTGCCCACTGATTTTACCTTGACGGTCTCGATTCCGTGGCCTTCGCTTGCAATGTCGAGTCTTATTACGTCACCGACAGAAATGTTCTGTGTGGACGATACCTTGATGTTTGTGTCTCCGGCCTTGGCATCCATCGAGAGCCAGGCCTGGGTTCCGCTCTTGCCCACTTCGGTCACGGTAAGCACCTCATACTTCTCCAGGCTGTTGGAGACTGCAGGATAAGTCGCGCCGTATCCGATTGCAATCTTTCCACCTACCCTGAAACCGTCGGTAGAAGTCACGGGCACGTTGTTCGAGCCTGCGGGTATGGTGATGACGGGGCCTTCGGGCAAGGGCTGCCATATGGTGGTCGGCGTGCCGATCTGAGGGGTATGACGGCCGAACCAGGGCGTCAGCGGCTGTTCGGGAACTGCGGGAGCATCAATGGAGGTGATGGTGCGGATTTCGGAATTCTTTCCGTTGCCCACGGTTATGCTCATTCCGCTCTCAAGTCCCTTGACGCTTCTGAGGTATATCACATCGTCACCCTCAGCCGCATCCACTGCAAGCCCCGAGGTCGCAAGTCCGAGCACATAGAATGACTTTGGCGCAAGGACGATACCCCTGGGAATCTCAATGCTTGAGAAGTAAGGGATGTTTGCGGTGTGGGCTGTCACGCTCCAGCGTGAAATGTCCACTTCCCTGTCGCTTGAATTGTAAAGCTCTATGAACGAATCGGTGGTATTGCTCCTGTTGCCGATTGCGAATTCGTTGATGACTACGCCGGGCACGTTGCGAACCTTTTCGACTGCAGTCTCGGAGTATGATTTTCCACTTGCATCCTGCCAGGTTGCCTCGGCCTTGAGGTCACCGTTGAATTCCCTGCGGGAGCTTCTGACAGAGAAGTTGGCGGCTACGGTTGCGCCGGGTTCGACTGAGCGGATATCGTCGTGATTGCCCACAGGAGTCACACGCCATCCTTTGGGTGCAGCGATGGAAAGGCGAAGTCCGTTGACAGTTTCCTTGGCAGTGTTCGTATATGTCACGGTCACATACTGTGACGAACCCGGGGTGAAGGTCTGAAGGCCGTTGGGCGTGAGGACCTTGTCCGATGCGCCTATCGAGAGTCTGGGAATGTCATATCCTGCTGCGACCACATTGGCCTGAATTGCCTGGTTGGTCTCGACGGTGGGGAAAGTGCCGGGAGCTGTCATCGCGCCCTCATAGAAGGTGCCGGAAGAGCCGTTGGAGTTGTCGCCGCCGTTTCCGAGCAGAATTGCGCCCTGCTTGCGCATAGGATCATAACTGCTCTTGGGGTTCTGGATGCGGACACCGTCATAGAGGACTGCGAGTTCACCGTTCTGCGCATCACCTCCCATCGAACGCCAGTGATGGGGCTCACCGTCTGCGGTGGCGGTCACAAAGCGCCAGTTGACGGTTGGAAGGTTGGTGCATATCTTGTCGTCAGGGTCTGGATTGACACAACCCACAAGGTTGTTTTCCTGGTCGGTCATTATCCAGGGGCCGGGACCGCTTCCACGATACCACGAGGGCTGGTTGCCGAAATATGTGGTCTCCATTGTGCCGTCACCGTCGTCACGGCTGTCTGTCTCGGCATTTCCGTAGTCGAAGCAGCAGCCTGTGTTGTAGTGATGTCCGCTGATGACCCAATACTGGCCTTCAGCCTGGTCATCTACAGCAGTTCCGACGGCATCATTCCACCTCAGACCCATTCCGGGAGCGATATATATGCCGTATACCTTGTGTCCCATAAGGGTGACGGGAGCCATATCCGCGATGGGGACGTTGTTGAATCCGCCCATTGCCGGGCCGCTGAAGCCTCCGCGGGGAGCCTGACGGAGATGGTTGCCCTTGCCGGACTGGTCATACAGGATGCTTATCCAGCAGGTGGTGTTAGCGCAGAATTCATCCTGAGCGGCAGCGTCGGCGTAACCTCCGCAGTCGTCACCCGAGGGCTGCACCACTCCGATATCCAGGGTCTTGCCGTCAGACTGGCGTACTACCTGGTAGAGAGGGCCGTCGTAGGAGGAATAAAGAGCTCTGGTGGAGCTGTGTGCAGCGACACAGGGATTCCCGGCAGCTGCGTAGATGTCACAGGGGCCCTCGGGCCTTTGGGAAGCGTTGCCGTCACCCGTGGCTGAAATGGCGGCTACAACGATGACCGGAAGAGCGAATGCTCCGAAGACGATCATCAGGAATTTGTTTAAAGGTTTCATATTCTTTACTTAAGTTTCGTTTCTTATATCGTTGATAATCAAAGTGAAGTGAGAACTTGCGAAACTTGGATCACTTAGAATCTGTTTTGAATTTCCAATAATCCCATTTGAAGTCACACCTTCCCTTGAATACGAAGTAGAGGTCGTGCACACCGGCCATGCCGCTGACAGGGCAGGCGAAATCGCGATATGCTCCGGAAGTCGGGGTTACTTTGAGTTTTCCGGCAAGAGGACCTTCCTCACTGTCGAGATGTATCTCGATTTCGCCATCGGAGGCTGAACAGATGGAAGCCGTGAAGCGTGAGCAGCCGCGCTTGAAGTCAACACCCTTTACAAGAAGATGTTCCCCTTCGTCGAAGTTCGTCACGACTATGCCCCTGCCTTCGATCCTGTCGGTTTTCAGGCCGTAGCCCCAGGCCATTGTCTCGGCCTCCACCCTTGTGAATGGATTCAGGGGATGGAGCTGGTTGAGGTCGGCGTCGAAGAAATAAGGCACTTCGGCTATCGTGCCGTCCTCGTTGTAATGCATTTCAGCCGCAGAGACGCTTCTGCGTTCGTGATGAACATAGGTGTCGAGGTGCATCACGTCATAGTTGAGGCCGAAGACATATGATTTCCCTCCGAAGTCTATTATTCCGGGATGGTTGCCGCGGGTGCGCTGGGTATGGTTCATTATGTGGCCCTTGTAGGTCCAGGGCCCGAGCGGAGAATCGCTCATCGCATAGCCAATGCCCTCGGGGCAGCAGGTCGAGGCGAACGCCAGGTAGTAACGCCCTTCCCTCTTCCAGAACCAGGGTCCCTCCTGATAGTCCTCGATGTGAGGGAATTTCATAATCTGGCCGCTGTAGGATACCATATCTTCGTTGAGTTTCACGGCATACAGGTTGGGATTGCCCCAATACATATAGGCCTGCCCGTCATCATCGATGAATACGGTGGGGTCTATGTCATCCCAATGCTCGGGCTGCCAAACGAGCGGCTTTCCTATGGGATCCTTGAAAGGCCCTTCAGGACGGTCGGCGACAAGCACGCCTATGCCGTGTCCGTGCAGGGGACAGTACATATAGAACTTGCCGTTTCTCTCAACGACCTGAAGCGCCCAGGCTCCGTTCTCGCGTGTTCTCCAGGAGAAATCGCGTGTTGACGCCACACTGCCGCAGTCAGTCCAGTTGACCATATCGTCGGATGTGTAGAGCAGCCAGTCGTACATCTCGAAGTTCGCTCCGAAATCCTCATCGTGGGTGGTATAGAGATATACCTTTCCGTTATGGACCATAGGGGCGGGATCGGCGGTGTACTTCGTCTGGATGACGGGCCTGTTTACTTTCCAGTTGAACTTCCACCAGTCGAAGTCGAAAAGCTGTCCGTCCTCTCCGCGGAAAAGTATGTAGATGTCGTGAACTCCTGTCAAAGGATTGACAACAGGCGCATTGACGACTGCATTGACGTTCTCTACAGGCAGAGTTGCAAGCAGAGGACCGTCGAGACGGTCGGCGTGGAACTCTATCGAGCCGGTGCCTGCATAGT
The DNA here is from genome assembly GCA_045600965.1 of Bacteroidales bacterium. Lineage (GTDB taxonomy): Bacteria > Bacteroidota > Bacteroidia > Bacteroidales > UBA932 > RGIG6374. Next base: position 11,488 of record JAZRYW010000009.1, read on the forward strand.
TGAGCACTTCTACAGTTGCCTGGACAGGCGCGTTATCGCCGAAATCCACATTACGCACACAAAGCCAGTCTCCGTTGTGTATCGATGTCACGTAGTGGCGTCTGCCGTCGAGGCGGTCAACCTTGAGGCCCCAGGAGGATGCCATCGTCTCGGCTTCGACCACCTTGTAGGGATCAGTTGTTCCGACGGGTTCGACTCCCTCCTTTGTGAAAGGAATGAAAGGTATGGTGCCGTCATCGTTGTACTTGAATTCCTCGACGCAGGTGGCACGGCGGAATCCGCCGCCATTGGGCAGCATCCCGTTGTGATAGAACATATAGTCGTGGCCCTTGAAGCTTATGGTTCCTCCGTGGATGGTGAAACTGTTGAGGGACTCGTCCATTATGCGGCCCCGGAAAGTCCAGGGGCCGTTGATGTTTTCGGCTGTCGAGTATGCCATATATTCCGGCACCCCGCCTGCGGGATAGGACAGGTAGTAGATGCCGTTGCGCTTGCTCAGCCAGGGACCTTCTTCATACTGGGTCATCAGTTCATCGTGGCCCTTCTGCCAGTTCATCTTCATCTGGAGTTCGCCGAAGCATTCCGGATCGTGGTAGCCGGGAACTTCTTTCCATCCATTGACGAAAGAGCACATATCGTCCGCCAACTGACCATACCAGAGGCCCTTGTTGCCCCAGAAAAGCCAGGTGCTTCCATCATCGTCGATGAAGACGGTGGGGTCTATGAATCCGAAGCCTGTGGCAAGTGGGGCTCCGACAGCATCACGCCAGGGACCCTGAGGGTCATCGGCCACGGCAACTGCAAGCGCATCCCGGCCATCAGCAGTATTGAGACATACATACCAGTACCATCTGCCGCTTTTCTCGACAGCCTGGCTGGCCCAGGCGCGGTTGCCCTGGGAGGCCCATTCGAAGGTGGCCGTGCTGACCTGAGTGCCGAGGTAAGTCCAGTTGACCATATCCTCAGTGCTGAAGAGAGCCCAGTCCTTCATATAAAAATACTGTGCATCGTCCTCGTCGTGATCGACGAAGAGATATACCTTGCCGTCGTGGACATAGGGCGCAGGGTCAGGTGTGAACATAGTAGATATGACCGGATTCTGCGCGCTCGCGGCCAGTGATATGGAAGCGGCTGAAATCATCGCCGCAAGGTGGGTGATTTTCATATTGGTCCTGTCAATTAGGAATGATGAAAAAAAAGTTGGTAAAGATTTATGAAAGACCAAGTTATTTTTTAAGAATGACTATTGTTCTGTCTGAAAAAGTCCGGTAAGAAGGTTGCGGTTTTCAATCCAGGAGGTGCTGCCTTCAGCGAATGTGCAGGTGGATTTCCTGGAGATCCTGTAATTCTTGCGTACGAAACGGCGGACTGAAGGGTCCGATGACATCACTACTATCGACCTCGGCGCAAGTTTCCCGGCGATGAGATTGTCCATAATGACATTTGCCTTTCCTGTCTTGAACCAGGATTCATAACTGTCGCCCTCACCGTATGAGAGGAAAATTACGGGAAGTTTCTCTTCGGGGTCATATCCGGCAGGCGTGTATATGCAGACATACTTGCCATTGTATATCCTGTATGAGACCTTTCCGTGAGGAACGTCCGTAACCTGATACAGCGAGGGTTGTGCGCCCTTGACGTCCACAAGGCTGTATTTGAAACCCTTGTCGGGCGAAAGGTACATATTGCAGGGGTCGGCCACGTCGGTTCCGTCAACCCTGAACGCATAACGGAAGAGCCCCTCCCTGCCATTGATACTGATACTCCACACGCCTTCGGAATCGCGTTCCATCAGTGTGGGCTCGGAAACGATTTCACCGATGAGCTCAACCTTCTTTGCGTCGGCGGCCCTGAAACGGAAGGTCACGGCTCCGGGCTGTGAGAAATCAGGCGATACCAGAGGCCTCGGGAAAAGCCTTGCCATCACCTCGGGAGTGAGACGCTGCTGCTCATCGGGTTTTTCAGATACGGAGGGCTTCTGCTCCGCAGCCTGAATATCCGTCTTCGCAGGATATGCCACAGGCTTGTCGCTGAAAAGGAGCCTGAAGGTTCTGTCGAGGAAATATCTTGCATTCATCCAGGTGTGCCCGAACTTGCCGGTGGTGAATTCCTTTATGTTGTCGATTCCCTTCGAATCGAGGAAATCCATATATTCCTTGGCGTTGCCGTAGAGGAAGTCATCCGTTCCTACTCCGAGCCAGAAAAGGTGTATGCGCTCGTTGAGAGCGTCGGGATCGTCATAGACGCCACCCGGAAGCTGCATTGAAGTGAAGGAACTGTATGAGCAGAGCCAGGAGAACTTGTCGAGGTTGGTCAGGCCTATTGCAAGGCCCTGGTTGCCGCCGCGGGAGAACCCGCCTATGGCACGGTGATCCCGGTCGTTGATGGTTCGGTAGTTCGTTTCGACGAAAGGAATAAGGTCGTTGACGAGGTCCTTTCCGAACATGTCGCCCATCATAAAGGGGTTGGTCCCGGCGGGAAGGAGCAATGAAGGGTTACCGTAGGGAAGCACGATTATCATTTCCTTTGCAAGCCCCTTTGCAACAAGATTGTCGAGAATGAGGTTCATCTTACCCACCTTGAAATAGACTTCTTCTGTGTCGGTCGTGCCGCTGATGAGGTACATCACCGGATAACTGCGTTCAGGGTGAGAATGATACGATGCCGGCGTGTAAACGATGGCATTTGCAAAGATGCCGAGAGTGGCTGACTTGTAGGTGACATAATCCACGGCTCCGTGGGGCACGTCAAGTATGTCGTGTCGTAGCGAACCGTCGCGTGAGGGTATGCTGAGCAGACTGTTCTTGAAGGTCTCGTTGGGAAAATACCCGTCGCACAGCGGGTCCATCACGCTCACTCCGTCAACTACGAAGCAGTAGGGGTATATGTCCGCTTCGGCAGGGCCGAGGGTGACGCTCCAAAGGCCGTCCCCTCCCCTTGTCATATCGTGCCTGCCTGCAAACTGAACGTCAACCTGCACGGCGGAGGCGTTGTCATTGCGGTACCTGAAGGTAACCGTTCCGTCAGGATTGAAGATATTCTGCGCGTTGGCGCATATGCAGGTCAGCATCATTGCCGTCGCTGCAAAAACAGTCCTGAAGTTCATCATTTGAAGAGCTGGGGTGCGAAACGCCAGAGACTTTCACGCCATACGGGCCAGGTGTGTCCGCCGGGGGTTTCGAAGTATTCGTACTCAATGCCTATTTCATCGAACTTTTCACGCATCACGCGGCAGTTGTTCCAGGCAATGTCCTCCTGGCAGCCCATAGTGAGGTAGAGCACCTTGAACTGTTCATTGTAATAATCCGGGCGGGAGCTGAGAAGTTCGTAATACTTTTCTGAATCGTTGTTGCCGCCGAAAGGGCTCGGGGTTGCGAACCATCCTGAACTGAACACTCCCACATAACGGAAGAGTTCGGGATGTGTGACGATGGTGTTGAGAGTCTGGATGCCGCCCATCGAGAGTCCGGACAGAGCGCGGTGGTCACCGTCGGCGATGACGCGGAATTCACGTTCGACTGCGGGAATGCAGTCGCTGAGAAGCTCGCTTTCGAAATCGCGGGTGTTGCCGTCGGGCATTGCAACTATCATCTCTTCCGCGCTGCCATTGGCAATCAGGTTGTCGAGTATGATGTCTGTCCTACCCTGCACTGCCCAGCCGCTTTCATCCTCTCCGCCTCCGTGCATTATGTAGAGCACGGGATAGGACTTGCCGCTGGTTTCATACCCTGCGGGTGTATAGACCAGTATCCTTCTCCATTGATCGGAAGTTGTTGAGAAATAGCGTATCTGGCTTATCTTTCCGTGTGGAACGTCCTTGATGTAGAAACGCTCGTCACCTTCGGGATAAGGTATCTCGATTCCGCTTGAATACTGGCTGCAGCCATAGAAGGAGGCGGCTGAAGGATCGGCAACCCTTGCTCCGTCGACTACGAGGAAATAGTAGTGGAAGCCTTCGCTCTGGGGTTCGGTCGTGCAGGTCCACTGTCCGTCCTCACCTTTAGTCATATCGTAGAGTTTCCCAAGGTCAATCTGCACTTTCTTCGCTTCGGGTGCATTCACCTTGAATACGACGCTGTGGTCGGGAAGTATCTGGGGATACTGCCTTCCTCTTACGCCCTGTGTCAGGGAGGTCGTTCCGACGGGGGCGTTACCGTAGGTGAAGGAAGATGATTCCGGGGCATTTCCGCCGCAGGAAATCATTGCCATAGCCAGAAGGGCTATGCCTGTGAGTTTGGTAATGGAGTTCATATCATTTGATTTTAAGTAAGATTCTGAATACTTTGCCGGGAGCGGCGTCCCAGTCTTCAAGGGCCTTCTGAGCGCCTTCGAAGCCCACAGCCGAGGATATAAGTCTGTCAAGAGGACAGTTGCGCCTTTCAAGATAACGGATGACGGCCTCGAAGTCTGAGGGCATCGCGTTCCTTGAGCCGCGTATGTCGAGTTCCTTCTTCACGAAAAGCGACGTTTGGAAAGACACTTCCGTCTTGGAATATCCTATGCATACCACCCTTGAGGTATAGGCGGCTTCATCGACGGCCATACGGTAAGTCACAGGTGACCCTACAGCCTCTATGACAACATCGGGGCCGTTGCCGCCGGTAAGGTTCGACAGTCTTTCGTGAAAATCGGGGGCACTGGTGTCAAGAGCTTCGCAAGCGCCCATTTCACGGGCGATATCAAGTTTAACCGGGTCTATGTCGCCGGCTATGACCCTGGCTCCACGAAGCGAGGCGCGGACCACTGCACCGAGTCCCACCATCCCGCAGCCGAACACGAGCACGGTGTCGGTATCGCATACCTGAGCCCTCGCCACGGCGTGGAATCCGACGCTCATAGGCTCGACAAGAGACGCCTCCATTGAGGAAAGGCTGCCTGCCGGGATGATTTTTTCCCAGGGAAGGCAGATGGTCTGACGCATCGCGCCGTCACGCTGTACGCCGAGAGTCTCGTTGTCGCGGCAGGCGTTGGGGCGGGCGTTCCTGCAGGCGGGACAGACTCCGCAGGCAGTATAGGGATTGACGGTCACCACCTGTCCGGGTTCTATCGAAGAAGGGCATCCCTCCCCAATTTCCAGCACCACCGCGCCTATCTCGTGGCCGGGAATGACATCGGCCTTGGCCATCGCATTCATTCCCCTGAAGGTGTTCAGGTCGCTGCCGCAGAAGCCGACGTATTCAAGAGCGAGTTTCACCTCGCCGTATTGAGGATATTGTTCTTCGATATCGCACAGGGTGACGGTGCGCTTTGATGTTATCTTCAACGCTTTCATTCGGACATATTCTTTATATAGGGCAGTTCCAGGAGGTCTTCAAAACCGTAGAAACGTGCCGCATTGTCAGACAGGAACAGTTTCTTGTCCCTGAAAGTGAGTTCTTTCGATTTGAGCAGGAAATCGTAGGACATCCTGTATGTTATGGCCGTGATGGTCCGGGGATAGTCGGATCCCCACATAAGTTTCACCATCCCCACGCATTCCGCGGCCTGAAGCACAGCTTTCACTGCTGAAGGATAGGGATAGAATTCGGAATTGTACAGCCAGGTGATTCCACCCGACTCGAGATATACGTTGGGATGGCGGGCAAGCAGCACCTGCCGCTTCCAGCAGCTGCCGGTTGCCATCCCGAAATGGCCGACAGCGACCTTGAGCGAAGGTATTTCCTCCACAACCTCCTCAAAACGGGAAATCTGCCCGGCATCGTCGGCAAGGCAGATGGAAAGTATCATTCCATTACGGTCCATCTCCTTGAAGAATGACATATAGGCATCGGAGTTCAGATCATCCTTGATACGGTGAGCCGGAAGGGCGATTGCCCGGAACCCTTTGCCGCAGGCTTCATCGGCCTGGCCCTTGAGGGCTCTGCTGAAATCAGGCATCGCGCAACACAGCAGCCGTGACGGGTACCTGCGCATCACTTCCAGAAGATAGTCGTTCTGGTTGCCGTCTATCAACTCCTGCAACACTACCGCCGCGCTCACCTGGGCGTAGTTCATATTTGAAAGGAAGACTTCTGCGCTGTTGCATCCGTCAACCATAAAGGGCGGGAGCATCTGACGCTCCTCCCCGAAAAAGAGAGCACGGCCGTCCGGCAGAGCGCAAATGCGTTCTCCGTCAACGACCGTATCCTGTTTCAGCCAGAGATGCGAATGGGCGTCTATTATCCTTATGAATTCTTCCATCTCACATTCTTCTGTTCTCCGATAATCTCCCTTACTTTCCGTACAAGTTCCTCATCAAGGGGGCCTTCAGCCCATTGCACGTTGCGCCGGACATTCGAAGGATTGGCCGATGAGAAAAGCGTAGTGGCTATATGGGGCGAACTGACTGCATAGCGTATGGCGAGACTCTCGACAGGTACTCCCTTCGAGGTGCAATAGGATGCTGCCTGAGCGCAGGCGTCCACAAGAGGCCGTGGTGCCGGATGCCAGGCGGGCACTCCACGTGACGAGAGCAGACCCATTGCAAGAGGTGATGCATTGATCAGACCTATAGCGCGGCTTTCGAGGAAATCGAAATAATCTGTTATCAGAGTGTCATTGAGGCAGTAGTGACAGAAACAGAGAACTGATTCGACCGTTCCTGCCGGAGTGTTCTCTATGACCCATTTGAGATTCTCGGGCTGCAGGTCCGTAATCCCGACGTGGCTGACGACTCCCTTTTCACGAAGTTCGACAAGCGCCGGAAGGGTTTCCTGCGCCACCTGATTGAGGTCGGCGAATTCTATGTCGTGAACGTTGATAAGGTCGATATGGTCTGTCCCCAGTCTTTCCATACTTTCGAACACGCTGTCGTGCGCGCGCTTTGCGCTGTAGTCCCAGCTGTTCACACCGTCCTTTCCATATCTGCCGACTTTGGTGGAGAGATAATACTTGTCACGCGGTATGTCCCTCAATGCCTTTCCCAGAACGGTCTCCGCCTTGAGATGTCCATAGTATGGAGACACGTCGATGAAGTTGATGCCGAGATCCACGGCCGTATGCACGGCCTCAATGGCGGCGGACTCGTCGATCGGATGGAATACGGCGCCGAGAGAGGATGCCCCGAACGAAAGTTCGGAGACCCTCATCCCGGTCCTGCCTATTTCATTGTATCTCATCAGATAACTTCGAAATCAAGTTCCTGGAGATCCTCATCGCGTGATGAATCTCCGTAGAGTATCTTGTACTGGCCTGCGAATACAGCAAGGTCATCGGCCTCTTCGCTGTAGTATGCGAAAGATTCTGGCACGAGTTCGAGCTTCACCTTCACTGTCTTGCCGGGAGCGAGCGATACTCTCTTGTATGCCTTGAGGGCCTTGATTGGCGCATCGGGGTTGGTAAGGCTCTTGACGTAAATCTGAACCACCTCATCGCCTGCAACGCTGCCGGAGTTGGTGACGGGAACTGTTATGGTCACGCCCTGACCCGCCTTGACGGAAGTCCTGGAGAGCTTTGCCTTTCCGAAGGTGAAGTCTGTATAGCTCATACCGTAACCGAAGGCATACATAGGTTCGCCCTTGAAGTAGCGGTATGTGCGGTTGTCCATATTGTAGTCGAGGAAGTCGGGAAGCTGTGAAGTCGACTTGTAGAAAGTGACGGGGAGTTTGCCCGAAGGATTGACGTCACCGAAGATGATGTCTGCGATTGCGGTGCCGCCTTCCTGACCTGAGTACCAGGCCTGGAGAAGAGCGTCGTAATAGGGATCGGCCTCTTCAAAGGCGATGCAGCTTCCGGAGCAGCTTACGAAGATCACCGGCTTGCCGGTCTCCTTCATTGCCTGAAGGAATCTGCGCTGAACTGCGGGAAGTTCGATGGCCTGGCGTTCGTGACCCTCACCTTCTTCTGTAGGAGAAATACCGCCGGCGAAGATGATGGCGTCAGCATCGCTGACCTTTTCCTTGATTTCGTCGAATTCGGCGAGCTTGCGCTGTATGAGGCTTGCCGATATCATTGACATTCCACCGATTGTGCCGGAAGTGTACTTGAGTTCTATAACATAGGGTTTGCCTTCCTCAACGTCCATTGAGATGACTCCCTGAGGGCCTCTGCGGAAGAATGAGCTGAAGTCAGCGAGGCCTATCTTCTTACCGTTGACAACTACCTCGCAACTGTTGGAGCGTACCTGGAAAACGAGGTTGCCGGAGAAGTCGGGAACAAGGGTTCCGGTATACACGGCGCTGAAGTCGGATGTGGGGACACCGTCGCCGAAACCGTAGCCGCCTTCAGTGCGGAAGTCTATCTTCTCGACGTGCGATGTGACGATGGGTTTGCCCGCAAATTTGGTATTATCGTAGTATTCAGCCTTGAAACCGGGCTTTCCGTCATTGGTAACGAGCTCTGTCTTTGGATATTCGATATAGTCGCTCTCTATCTGGCTGCCTCTTTCGAAATAAATTTCAGCATCGGGAAGTTTGTCCTGAATACCCTTCAATATTGAAACATAATGTGTGGGGGTCCCGCTGTAATTGCCGCGCATAACCTCAAGGTCGTCGATGTTGGGGCCTACAACCGCAATCTTTTTGACTTCCTTTGAAAGAGGGAGCACGTTGTTGTCGTTCTTCAGAAGCACGATGCCTTCCTGAGCGAGCTTGAGGGCGTGGTCACGGTGGGCCTGGCAGTCTACCACGTCACCGGGAATCGTGTGGTAGGGAACCACTTCGTCAGGGTCGAGAAGACCGAGGGTGAAGCGGCCGCGGAGTATGTGTCTCAGAGCGGCGTCGAGGTCAGTCTCCTGAATGAGACCCTTCTGAACGCTTTCAACAAGGGCAAGATAGCTCTTGCCGCATTCGAGGTCGGTACCGTGAAGCACTGCGTCGGCGCTTGCAGTTGCGGCATCGGGATGGGAGTTGTGCCTGCCGGGAACAAAGAAGTCGTTGATTGCATCGCAGTCGGTCAGCAGGATTCCGTCAAATCCCCACCTGTTGCGGAGTATGTCCACCAGAAGCCTGTCATTGGCGCAGCAGGGGTCACCTTCATATGCGCTGTAGGCGCACATCACTTCCTGAACGTTTCCTTCGACCACCAGTGCCTTGAAGGCGGGAAGGTAGGTCTCCCAGAGGTCGCGGCCTGAAACGACGGCGTTGAACTGATGGCGGAGAGGTTCGGGACCGCTGTGCACTGCATAGTGCTTTGCGCAGGCGTGAGTCTTGAAGTACTTGTCATCGTTGCCCTGCATTCCGAGCACTACGTTGACACCCATCCTTGAAGTGAGGTAAGGGTCCTCTCCGTAGGTTTCCTGACCTCTGCCCCATCTGGGATCACGGAATATGTTCACGTTCGGGCACCAGAAGGTAAGGTTGGGGAGCCAGGACACATAGGGGCCGATGTCACCGATATGAGGCAGGGAGTTGTAGCGTCCGCGCGCCTCATCCGAAACCATTGTGTAGGTGGTCAGCTGGGCTTCATCGTCAAAAGTTGCGGCAAGACCTATGCATTGGGGAAATACGGTCACGTCGTCCACGCCCATAAGACCGTGGCAGGCCTCACCCCACCAGTTGTATGCGGGTATTGAGAGACGTTCGATCTCAAGGGAGCGGTTGATCATCATACTTACCTTCTCCTCGAGAGTCATCAGGGAGATCAGGTTGTCTATCCTTTCCTCGACATCCAGATAAGGGTTCTGGAAAGGATACTCGCACTCATACTTGGGCTGTGACTTGCAGCCGGAAGTGAGGAGCACGGCGGCGAAAAGCGCCGGGAGCAATGTTCTGTAAAGTTTCATTCTATCTGGTTTTATAAATGATATCTCTGGCCGGTCTTGTCGGGTCGTCCGTGAAAAGTCTCACATATCCGTCCCCGATATGATTGTCGCGGTGTTTTTCCAACACGAAGGTCAGTTTCTCCCCCGGGGCGATGGCGGTCCCTGCGGCGATGTGGGCCACCACGCCGGCGGATGTCTCAACCTTGAGTATGTGGAGTTCGCTGCGACCTTCATTATGAAGGGTCACTCTCTCCTTCCCTCCTCTTGGACGGAAACGGACAAGGGTGGGCTCGAAGCGCAGCAGTGGAGATGCATCCGTACGTTCAAGGGTCTTCACGGCATAGCCGGAAAGAGCAAGCGTTCTTGTGAGCTGATTACCGTTTACACTGACTGTCAGTTCGTTGGAAAGGGTCCCGAGACGGTTCCCGGAAATATTGTAATGAACCCTTATGCTGGAAGTCATTCCTGCATCAAGGGTTTGCGGATATTCGATAATAAGGTCGGGATCCGGCACTGAAGGGCTCACGCTGATTGAAACAGCTTCATTTGAGACGTTGACTATGCCGAAAGTTCCCGGTATGGATTCCGTGCCCTGCTGGATGAATCCGTATTTCGCGCCTTTGGACGAACAATGCAGTTCGGATGAAAGGAAAAGCGGATAACTTTCATCGATTCCCTTGTCCCGTTCGCGGACTACGCCTTCCACAACAAGACGGGTGGAAGTCCTGTCGCTGAAATCCACCAGGACATTCTGGCGGAACTGCCCCGGAAGGGATGAAGGGTCGTATGTAACCCTGATCTGGCGGGAATCTCCGGAATGGATGGTCCCGTGTTCATACTGTACTGAAACACAGGAGCAACTGGGCCTTGCGGATGCTATGAAGACATCCTTGCCCGAACAGTTTACGAAAATGAAACCGTGGCTGACAGGTCCGCCGGTTTCTGAAATCTCCCCGAAGTCGTGGTGCTTGGAGTCGAAGGTTATAGAACCGTCAGGCCTGCTCTGCGCGTGGCAGAGCAGGCTGATGGTCATAAGGCATATAGCCTGAAATATCTTACCTGCCGATAACACGGTACTGGCCGCTTAACAGCATAAAGGACAGTAGACGGAGCATTCCGTCATAGTATGCATCGAAGAATCCGTCCTCGTAGGGAACGTTCCTGCTATCCCACAGTCTCTTTACGAACTCCTTGGAAATGTCGCTCTGCGAGGCGGTGGAAACTGCCGCGAGAGTGGACACGAGTCCGAGTGAATGCCTCAGGACAGGTGCCGGAGCATTCTCCTGATATTCGACGTCGCTTCCGTCAGTGCTGTACTGGTCGAGATAGCTGTCAATGCCTTTCTGCCAGAAGAAATTCTGGATGGCATCAGCATAGGATGTCTCCCACTCGCGGTCGCTGTCAGTCCATACGAAATCCATCGCGACGTTCAGGGGAACGCGCCAGGAATCGTTCTTGAAGGCCGGCTTGAGTCTCCTTGCACCGGGCCTTGAGAAAGACATCGGACTGCCGTCGTAGAGGTTGGTGTCGGGTGTCAGACCTGTTTCGGGATTTACACTTTTGTGAAGGTAATCGCGGGTGGCCTTGGCGCACTTGCGGTAGAAATCGGCCCGGCCGTCGTCAGCCCATCTGGCCCACGCCTCGTAGAATGCTGGCACGTGATAGGAAGGGTCGGTGTAGCGTGCGCCGAAGCGCTCGGGAGTGAAGGTGATGAGACCGTTGTCCTTGTTGATAAGAGGGAACACGCCGTCGCTGCCATCCTTTGCCCAGGAGCAGTCGAGTATGTTCCTTGCTTCGGCAAGATAGTCTATCCCGGTGTCGTCGCCCCAGAGGTTGGATGCGAATATGAGGGCTGTCACGAAATAGAGTTCCCCGTCGGAGGCTGGTCCTCTGCCTGATATCGTGCCGTCCGTCTTGAGGTTCCAGGCGAAGTAGCCCTTCAGGGGGCCTTCCTGATATTGCATATACTTCTTAGCCCAACGCCAGATGCGGTCGAAGATATCCTTCTGATCCATCTGTACGGCAGCCATCATTCCATATGCCATACCTTCCGAACGGACATCGTTGTTCTTCACGTCGCTCACATAGCCCATATCGTCGCCCACTTCGAAGAACACCTTGTCGGGGCCGCGGAAGACTTCGTCGAATATTGATTTAAGTCGGGCGTCTATCTCGCTCTGGGGATAACCGAGTTCAGCGAAGAGATTGCGGCTCTGTCCGGGGGTAATCTCCTTCCAGAAGTCGATTATGAAAGTCTTGGTCTTCCCGTTCCAGGTGCATTTCACCACATTGCCGTCAATGTTGATGTCGACATCCGGTGAAGTGGCCGTTGCAGTTATCAGAGCGCGGTCGGTGGCCCGGACGTCTATCCTGTAGAAGTCCTGGGATACATATCCGTTCTCTTCGGTCGAACGGATGGGTATTTGAGGAATGTTCACTGAAATGCCGTTGACCTTTATGTCCACTGTGGGTACAAAAGGTTTTTCAACCTTTTCCCCCTTGCGGCAGAAGCCGAGACCCTGAAGGTTGAACAGAGGAGAGTCACCGTTGCCTTCCGCCACAAGATAAATGGCGTGCTTGCGCTTGAGGCGGTCGACGTCACTGCCAAGTTCGACGCAGTAGACGTCCCTGGCGCTTCCTGCCTCCACATTCACCTCTCCTATGCACTTGCCGTCGCTCCAGGGACTGTCCAGAAGGACTTTCACCTTGAAGCCGTCGGATGTCACGGGGGTGAGGAAAAGCTTGAGCTGCGACTTCTTCAGCTTGTCGAAGTTGAAGTACTTGTAGCCGATGACATCGCCGGACTTGACACCCTCTATGTCCATCGCGTTCTCCCACACGTCCCAGCTGTCAGCCTGGAGGGATTTGTCTGTCAGGAAACAGGCTATGCCGGCGGAATAGTAGCGGTATGGGTCGAGACCCTTGATTGAGAATCCTTCGGAAGTAACTTCGGCTCCCTTGTATTGGTGGCCGTTGTTGTCCTTGACGGTGAGAATGTGGTCCCTGGTATAAGGATCGTATCCGTAGATTGCCAGTTCACCTCCTTCGGCAACCGGTTTCTCGTCATACACTATCGTCACCGGAGCGACCATAGGCTGACGGGCGAATCCGAATCCGCGCGGGGCACGGTGGTAGAACACATACCACTGGTCGCCGACCTTCTGCAGACTGCCGTGGGTATTATGCCCGGAATAGCCTTCGTACAGGCTTTCACCGCCTTCACCTAGCACTATCGCGCGTGAATCGACCAGTACGCCGCCGCTCTTCCAGGGCCCCATAGGGCTGTCGGAATAAGCATAGCGAAGAGTCGAGTTCGAACTTGAAAGGCCGTAGTCGGGACCGGAATGTCCGCTGAAAACCCAGACGAACTTGTTACCCACCTTGCGGATCGAAGAAGCCTCGAAGAAATTGAAATCGCCGAGGTCCTCGCCTTCATAGATGGCGAACTTCGAGCCTTCCGGAACCTCGTGGAGGTTGCCGTAGCTTGCGCTGGCGGGAATGAAATAAGGTATGGTCTCAGTGCCGGGCCTTACGGACCACATAGTGGTCTGGTCAATCTGCGCCGCGCTTGAACGCTGGAAACCCCAGTAGCCGTAGGCGCGGTAGCCGGTGGCATAGTCAGGGTCGGAAGGGTCCGTTATTGTCTCAACATATACGGAAGGGTCGAAACCGAAGGCGCTTCCGGGAAGCGTGCCGCGGCCGTCTTCAGTGAGGTTCAGAGGTGTGAACGGACCGTCGGGACGGGTTCCCCTGCACACCATCGCTTCACGGCCGTCGCCACGGCTGTGAGGATAGAGATAATAGACTTTCGAACCGTCCTTCTGAGGCACTTCGACCAGATCCGGAGCGTACATCACGTCCCATTTGCCGTCAACCTGATAGGTGAATATCGGGCCTTCGTCCCTCCAGGCCGAAAGATCCTCTACAGGTGCTGACCACGCACGGATGTCAGGTCCGCAGTAACTTCCGAAACGGACGTCGTGCGAACCTATTATATATACGCGGTAGTGACCCGCGTTGTCGGGATCTTCGAACACTCTGGGTTCACCGTCAGGCAGGTGTTCCCAGAGCGGAAGATACGGATTCTGTCCGAAAACGCTCAGGGAGAGCAATATGGAAGACAGAAACAGAAATGTTCTTTTCATTACTTGATGGGCTTGAACGACCACTTGCAGTTGTCATTGTTGAAATCGAACTTTGCAAGTGTCGGAGTGGAATCAGCAATCGATACAAGGACGAGTTGGTCATCGGTGCCGGGCACTTCCTTGGGCATAATCCTGTAAGTGCCGTCGGTGAGCTGGTCAATGCGCCAGAGCTGTTCGGGAGCGCCGGTGAATTCGGGAACGGATACGACTTCCCTGTCAGAGGTTGCCGCAAGGGCGCGGTTCGTACCGTCGATGGTGATCTTGAACCAGGGACCTCCGAGATAACCGCCGGCTTCGGGAACAGCCGTGATGTTCCATCTCTGGTGAGGACGGTTCATATAGTCGCATATGCGGATGTTGATGTCTCCTTCAGGCCAGAGTCCTATCACGTCGGAGAGTTTCTGGTCTTCGATGGATACGGCGGGTTCGTCATTGCGAGCGAACCAGCCGCCGCGCATACCTGCATCGAGGCGTACGAAATCCACTTCGAGTTCAAGAGCGTATCCGCGTCTTTCAGATATCAGGGCATAGGTGCCTTCTTCGAAGAGCTGACCTGCGACAGGCCAGTCGTTGACCCAGAGAAGAGGACGGATTGCGAGGGTGCTGCGTCCGCTGAGATCCATATCGGCTTCCCAGTGGAATGAGGTCTTTTCAACGCCTTCGGCGAGGATCATTCTTCCGAAGTGGCCTGCGCCGACCTTGCGGCCTTCATTGTAAGCCACCATCTTGCCGCCGCCCTGGAGCATATCGCGGCCCATATTGTCGAGGAACGGACCGTTTACGTTGCGTGAACGGCCACATACGATGTTGTATGTGGAGTTTACGCCGTCGCAGCAGGTACCGTGAGTACCGAGCAGATAATACCATCCGTTGTGATAGATCATATCCGAGGCCTCGCAGTCGATGGCGACGTCGATATCTTCAGCGCCTGCCTTGCGCGCTCCGGTGACAGGGTCGAGTTCGACCTGTCTGATGAAGCCGAAATAGGTTCCGAAAGTGCAGAAAAGACGGCCTGTTTCAGGATCCAGGAAGAGTCCGATATCAATGGCGTCGCAGTCTTCGTCAACAGTTGATTCAGCGACAACTACAGGCTCGGTGTATGCGAAATCGGGAGAGTTGGGATCGAGGGTCTTGTTCCACATCGTGAGAACGTTGCCTGCGTGTCCGCCACCGAGGCCACCGCCTGTGGAGCTGAAGCCGACAAGGTAGCGGTCACCTATCTTGATTGCGTCGGGAGCCGCTCCTCTGTGAGGTCTGATGGCTCCTGTGTGCCAGTTCCAGCCGTCTTCGGACATAATGCCGTTTTCACCGGTTCCGAAGGTGTAGTACTTCCCGTCACATTCCATAATTGTGGAAGGGTCGTGGATATAGGGAGCTCCAACCTGTGCGAAGCAGTAGGAGGAAATCAGCGCAAGTGCGCTTGCGAGCAATATTCTGTATTTCATAACTTACTTGGTGTATATTTTGATGTTCTTGACCGGATTGCCGGACTCATCTACAAAACGCAGGCAGAAGTCGCTCATACCGGGGCCGTTTATCACGGCGCCCCAGATGACGTTCCTTCCCTTCTTGAGGGTCATACGGCGTGACATTGCGTCATCCTTGACCATACGTCTGTCTGAAGACAGTATCAGGGCCTCCTGACCGTTCACCCACCACATCGAGCCTGAATTGGAACCGACCGAAAGGCGTACGTTTTCAATATCCTCATCGCATTCGACTACGGTTGCCATCCAGAAGAGAACACCATAGACATCTTTCTTGAGGCCTGAAGCGAAACGGAAAAGTTTCACGTTGTAGAGCTTGCTGTCAACTGCGTGCCACTGGAGCTTCCTTGTCTCGAACTTCTGCTGAGGGGGCTGGGGAGTCTGACCGGGCATCAGGAACATAGGAGCCTGAGGAGTCACGTCCACAACAATTTTCTCCTTCTGTCCATCCTTGGGAAGGACATCGCTCAGCTGACCTTTGAAGTACTGCTGTGAAAATGCTTCACGAAGATAACTGTCAACGAAAACGGTGTTCGAACGGTTGGGCTTTGCGATAGGTTCCAGGATGACCCAACGGCGGATGAAGCCGTCTTCATCGGTGAGAGCCGCGCCTTCGGTGGCGGGAGTGAAATACTCCTCGAACTTCGGAGAAGTGGGAGTCTGGCCGGGAATGATTTCCGGCTGGCGTGCTCCACCCATCTGGCCGAATGCCAGCACGGGAAGAACCAACGCCATTGAGAGGATTGTCAGTCTTTTCATTTATTTGAATAATAATTGGATGAATTGATTCAAGCTTCTGCGCCAGGTGAGCCATTCGTGGGCTGTGCCTTCGGATACATACCTTGTGTAGTTGATGCCGGCGTCGCTGAGCATCTTGTCGAGAGCCATTCCGCCGAGGCCTTCTTCAGTGCCGTTCGACATAAACAGCACGGGAACGTCCTTGTTGAATTTTTCAGCATTGAGGAAGATTCCGTTGTAAAGGGTGTCGAGAGGCATTCCGGGGAATATGAAGATGGCACCGCTGAAAGCGCCTATCGCGCTGAAGAGCTCGGTGTGTGAAAGACCTATGTCGAATGCCTGGTGTCCGCCCCAGGAGAGGCCGGAGATTGCCCTGTGCTTGCGGTCCCTGTATACCCTGAAGTTGTCTTCCACAAACGGAATTATGTCGTTGAGAACCACATTCTGGAAAGAGGCGCCAAAATCAGCCTGGCTTTCGCCGGGAATGGTCCCGATGCCGTAATCGCAGTCACCGTTGTCCATCACGACAATCATCGGGACAGCCTTGCCTGCGGCTATGTTGTTGTCCATTATGTTGGCCATCTTGCCCTGCTCGTGCCAGCCCTGCTCATTCTCGGCCATACCGTGCTGAAGAATGAAATAAGGATATTTCTTCTTTGACTGATCATAGCCTGCGGGGGTGTATACGTAGCAGCGGCGAACCTTTCCTGAAGTTTCGGACCAGTACTGGCATTCACGCACCTGTCCGTGCGGTATGGCGGGATCGAAAGTGTAATATGCGGCTTCCCGGGGAGTTTCGGGGATTTCGATGAGGCTGTAGTCTGAGCCGCAGCCGTAAACGGTATAGACGTTGGGGTCGTTCACGCGTACTCCGTCAACGACAAGCCTGTAATAATGGGGACCTGCGACAAGGGGGTCGGTTGTGCCTTTCCAGTTTCCGTCTTCGTCACGGGTCATAGGATATACCTTGCTGCAGATATCCACTGCGACTTCATTTGCAGTGGGGGCGTTCAGGAAGAAGGTAGCCCTGCCCTGCTCGTCAACGCAAGGGTATACGGAGCCGGGAACACAGTTCTCAGCGGTCTTTCCCTCAGGGGGATTCACGGCGTGGAACTTGCCGAAGGAAACTTTGTCAAGGTCTATGCTTCCGCTGACCTGATTGAATTTCAAGCAATTGATGCCCTGGATGTCGAAGCCCACCGGAAGTTCATACTGCTTCCACACGTTACCTGCCTCTATGCTGACTTCGCCGACTTCATTCTTGCAGATGGAGACCTTGAGCACACCGCCGTTTTCGGAGCGGGCCTTCAGAGTCATAACTGCGGGGCTGAAGCAGCCGAAATCAACTTCCTTGTAGGATGACCAGCCGCCTTCACCGTAGCGTATATACCAGCCCTCGAACCTGTTGTCGGGGTTGACGAAATCAAGGGTGACGTTCTCGCCCTTGCTGTAGCGGTCAACCTCCACGGGACGGTCGGCCTTGCTCAGACCGACACCGCGATGGGTGGGAGTGATGGGCTTTATTGTGCCGTCCTCATTGAAATAAAGCTTCTCGATGCAAGCCGAACGGTTCTTGTCAAAATCGGGGGAATAGTCGTTGTGATGGTAGAAGAAATACCACTGCCCCTTGAAGAACACTATGGAATGATGGTTTGTCCAGCAGTCGGGATGTTCCGCCATAATTACACCCTTGTATTCGTAGGGTCCGAGCGGATTGTCGCTCATCGCGTACACGATGGATTCGTGGCCGTTGTTGACCCGGTCGAACTGGAAAGGATAGGTAAGGTAGTACTTGCCCTCACGTTCGAAGGCGAAGGGCCCTTCCATTGTGCCGGCCTTGGGCAGGGGCGCCGATACGTCGACACCGGCGACCTTCATCTCAAGGGGCATACCTGCGGGCATACCGGGACGGGGTTCCATCCTGATGGTCTGTATCTGTCCATCTTCGAGTTCAAGCATATTGTCCTTCAGCTTTGCAGCCCTGATTCCCATTCCGGACCAGAAGAGGTAACTGTCGCCGTTGCTGCACTGCAGAACGCAGGGGTCGATTCCGGAAACTCCCTCAACGGGATTTTCCTGAGGCACGAAGGGGCCTGTGGGAGAGTCTGAAACTGCGACTCCGACGTTGAAGCCTCCCCTTCCCTGCTTTGCACCGTCAGGAAAATAGAAGTAATACTTGCCGTCCTTGCATACGCAGTCGGGAGCCCACATCGAGTAGCCTTCGGGATTGCCCCAGGGTACGTCCTCCTGTCTGAGGATCACTCCGTGGTCACGCCAGTCGGTGAGATTGTCGGAAGAGAATACGTGATAGTCAGCCATACAGAACCACTCCATACCGCGGGGATTCTTCTCGGAACGGATGTCGTGGGAGGGATAGAGATAAATCCTTCCGTCGAACACCCTTGCCGTGGGATCTGCAGCAAACTGGTTCCTGATGATGGGGTTCTGCGCAAAGGCGCAGACGCTCAACAGCAGAGCGGGTAGAATCAATGATTTTTTCATATTGTTTATTTGAAAAGTTTCTGAAGTGTCTCGGCAAGATAGTGTCTTGCGTTCATCCATGTATGTCCGCCTTCTGTGAAAATCTTCTCGTAGGACACACCCTTGTTGTCGAGATATTCCTGATTTTCAAGAACTGACTGGTAGAGGAAGTCGGATGTGCCGACGCCGTACCAGTAGAGTTTGAATGAATTGAGAGTATCCACAACATCCTCGGGGAAGCACTTGTCCATCATTTCGGGAGTCAGGTATGCGCTGTATGAGCAGAGATATCCAAACTTGTCAGGATTGGAGATTGCGCTGTAGAGGGCCTGTCCGCCACCGCGCGAGAAGCCGGCTATGGCCCTGTGGCCGCTGTCGTTGAGGGTACGGAATTCCTTCTCGATAAAAGGCATTATGGTTGTCGTAAGTTCCTTGTCGAACTCATCGTACATTGCGGCGGCCGCAAGGCTCGAAGGCATTGGGGTGCCGTTCATCATATTGCCGTAAGGCATCACGACTATCATCTTCTCGGCCTTTCCCTGAGCGATGAGGTTATCAAGTATTGTATTTGCGCGGCCCACCTTGAACCAGGTCTCCTCCGTATCGGTTGTACCGCTTATCAGATAGAACACGGGATAGCTTTCGCCGCTGCGGTCATATCCGGCAGGAGTATAGACAATGAGGGGTCTCCACATTTTCAGCACGTCAGACCATACGGTGCAGTACTGCATACGGCCGTGGGGAACGTCATTGACAGTGTAGAGCATATTCCTGTCAGGCACTTCCACGAGGCTTGCCTTGAAGTTTTCGTTGGGGAAGACTTCGGTGTTGAGAGGATCGCTGATGGAAACGCCGTCGACAATGAAGTTGTAGGGATATATGTCGGCCTTCTGAGGCTGGAGGGTTATGCTCCATATCCCCTTGCTGTTGCGTACCATAGGCTGGTTGCCTTCGGTGAACTGCGAGCTGAAGAGAACCTGCCTGGCTTCGGGGGCGTTCAGATTGAATGTCACGTAAGGCGCAGGCCTGGGCATATCCTTGAAACGTTCGGCGAAACCGGGCATACCGCTGAAGTCAGGCATCCTGTGGATGACAGGAGACTGCAGGCTGTTGTCATTGTAGAGCGCCTGTTCCTCCTTTGCGGGAACGTTCATAATCTTGAGCATTTCCCTGGCGTAGCGGCGGCCGAATTCACGGTAGCCGGCGGCGGTGAAGTGCAGACGGTCGAAATTCTCCGCCAGGCAGCTTGAGGAGATCACGTGTGCGGTTGGTATGACTTCGGGAAGCTTGTTGATCACGGGATTGTGAGCGGCGCAGGTGCCGCCGCGATCGGAGTTGACCACCTCACCCGCAAGCAGGGGGCAGTCCTCGGCATTGAGGTTAAGGTCTTTGAGAAGGTTGTCATAAATCTGCTTCACCATACCGAGCCAGGCATAATCTCCGGTGTTGGACTCTCCCTGATGGAAGAGTATGCCGCTGATGACGCCGTCCTTCTGAGCCTTGCGGGCAAGTTTCACGAGATGTGCATAGGGGTCATTGCCGTAAGCCGCGAGCATAGGGACCATCCAGTCCGGCGCAGTCTTCTGATAGGCGGCGACGCTGTCCTGCATAAAGGCCTGTATCTTGCAACCGGCTACTGCTACCATTATGATACCTACCTTATGATCCTGGGGAAGGTTCTCTACCATAGTGCGGCCGAAATAGTCCACAGGTGTCAGACCGGTGTTCTCACGGCAGAGCGGGGGCACAGCGGTATACCACTTCCCCACGTCTCTCTTGCGGCCCTTGTCCTTGACTGCGGCCATCATCTTGAATCTTGGATCGACGTTCTCGAGATCCTGTTGTTCTATCCTTGCATTGCCTTCCATATTAGACTGTCCTATGCAGAGGAAGATATGGAAATTGGGGTCCTGAGCCAGGCCGGACTGTAATCCGAGAGCCATAATCAGTACAGTAAACAGTAATTTTTTCATTATCGTGTAAATTTTGATAAAATTAATCAATATTTGCTCAAACTACAAGTTTTGCATCTCCTCCGAAGGTGAGTCGTACATTCTTTTTGTAGCCTTGACATCCATTCCGGTGCTCTCTTTCGCAAGATCCGGGATATTGAAAGACTTGAGGTTGTATTCGTAGAAACGGGGTGATTTCTGAGGCAGGACAAAAGGTTTGGAAGGATTGCCGTCCTTGTCGATATGGCAGAAATACGGTTTGCCATACTGCCCGTCACCGCGTTTGCTGGCGAAGACGAACCAACGGCTGCTGGACGACCAACTGTGATATGTATCTGACTTATCGCCTTTTACAATTTCAAGCGTATTCACTTCACCTGTTTCAAGGTCTATCATGTTGAGGGCGCATTCGCTGTGGTTGATCGGGAAAGTGCCGTAGGCCGCATTGGTGAACAGCAACCATTTTCCGTCGGGGGATGCCTTCGGATGACAGGCGGAGGCATTGTGCAGATCAGCGTTCCAGATGGTGTCCACCCGCTCTGCTATGAAACCTGTTGCCGTGTCGAAGGCTGCCCTGACAAGGGAGTAACGCAGGGAGAATATATCCTCTGGAAGCTTCACGGTATCGGCTACACAATAGAACACCGAGTTTCCGTCAGCGGAGAAGCAGGGAAATGTCTCCATCCTGTCGGCACGTGCGGTATGAGGGAGGTTTATCATCCTGTTGTTTTCAAAATCAGCAACCGTCAGATCGGATGCGGTGTCATACACCTCCATACGTTTGCCGGCCATCGAATGGAAACTCGGAATGACTATGTTTGTGGAGAACACTCCGTATTTTCCAGAAGGATGTATCTCACCGTAAACAGTGCCGGAGAGCATTCCGTCGGCATTGAGATTGAACTTTCTCAGTTCACCGCCACGGTTCAGTATGGCACCGCCCTTGCGGCCCCTTATGTAGAACATCGAAAGGTCGCCGCGCTGCTGGGAGTGTACGTGGCAGTTCATACAGGAGTTGCCGGTATGTTTCCAGTCGCAGATGGTATGCGACTCGAAGCCTTCGACGTTGCGTTCCATTATGGAAACTTCGTTCCACATCTGATAGGCCGGTTCAATCAGTCTGTAGGTCAGGTATGAATCGACCTGATCGGAGGTAACGTATATCTCCCAGCTGTCTTCGATGACTCCCCCATCTGTCCTGACCTTTGCCGTGACAGTGACTGTTTCTTCGGAAAGGTCAGAGATGAATTTTCTCCACTTGCGCACGGGCCATTTCACTTCAAGCCCCCTTTTTGTCACGCTGCGGCCTTGAGCGGAAAAGACAGTCACTGCAGACCTTGCGTCTTTGACGGCATAATGGAAATTGAGAGGCGCGATGTTGGAGGGTATGGTGACACCTTTATAATCAGGGTATATCACAGCCGGACCTTTGCTTCCGAGCATTGAATCAGTCTCGCCGGACGAGCAGCCGGAAAGAGCGGTCACCACCGCAGCAACTGTCGCGATCAGCAGAATAGTTCGTTTCATAGGCCTGTCATTGTTCAGTGGCGTTCATATAATAATACCAATATGTGGTCTTGTAGAGATACGGATTGAGATAGAACTTGTCGAGTCTCGACATTGTCTGTGGTGAAACTCCGTATTGAGCGGGATCTGTGCCCGCAATATTGTTGTTGTGTTTGATATTGAGCCAGATAAGCGTCGCTTCCTGGTATATGTCCGGAATCGTTTCCTCAAAAGCCCTGTCTTCCATAAAGGAATCAAGGTCAAGGGTCAGAAGGTCATAGCAGAGCAGGTATTCCCGAGCCATTGCATTGTTTGGATTGGCTTCAAGAAGCTTGCCCAGCAGCAGAGGATAATTGTTGCTTCCTGAGACTACGTCATCCCTTATGGCATTGGCGCGGGCTGCGGCAATTGCTTCCCTTGTTGCTTCATCCCAGTTGACAGGCATCATATTTCTTGCCCACTTGCGATAATTCAGCGTTCTGGAAAGCATTCCCAGGTACTTCTCCGCGCTTCCGTATTCCCCGGAAACAAGGTTTATCATAGCAAGTCTTACTATGTAGCGTGCGCCTGTATGCTTGGGAGAGAACTGCATCGACACCATCGCGCTCTGGTCTGCCAGGGTCATATTTCCCAGATGATACCAGACTTCGCCCGCCAGGCCGTTCGTGAATGGGGACACCCTGTCGGTCACGAAAAGGAAAAGATTGTTGGCATAGTCCTGGGGATGTTTCAGAAGGCGCTCCGAAAGCTGGCCTTTCATTGCGGTGGCAAGGTTGTAGATATAGCCCGCCTCCCTGTACATCAGATTGCACTTGGAGATGTCGAGCACCTTGTCCCAGTCTTCGCGTATGGTTTCGACTTCCAGGGCTATAAGTTTTTCATTTTCAAAGTCCGGCCCGGCAAGCGGTTTGCCGTAATAACTGTGGTATGGAATGCCGAAAGCAAGATAGGCCGCAACTAGAAATGCAGGTAAAGCTATGGCACGGCCCCTTGCGCTTTTGAATTTCAAGGCCAGAAGGACGAGAAGCAGAATGCCTGCAACAGAGATTGTATATTGTGTTATATAGTTTGTTCCGGTCTCTCTGAGAAATGCCCACGCATAGAACAGAAAAGCAGGAATCAATGATAGTTTCTTGCCGATGAATTGACGTGAAATGTAATAGACCGTTACGGTGATTGACGTCAGCAATGCGGATACGATGACCGGTCCCAGAATTTTGAAACAGAAGAACTGTTCCAGGAAATCCCCAAGAAATCTCGAGAGGAAACCCACTGAGCCATAAGTTCTGAAGATATATGGCAGATCATAAAGGAAGAGAGTCTGCTGCTCCCTGCGTATAAGGTGGTACGAATATGCGAATTGAAAGAATATGAACGAGAGCAGAAAAGCGCCTGCTATCAGAATCATCTGGCGGTATTTTCCGATAAATCCTTTCATTGCAGTAATTTGATTTAAAAATCAGGCGTCCCTTTATCAGGGGCGCCTGATCGTTAGAGTATCAATTTGAATGTGTTCGGATTATTCATCCTTAGCCCATCCAAGGACATCAACGAGGTTAGGGTTGACGGTCTTGAAATCGAGAGGGAAAGGAAGATATTCGTGCTTGCCAACCTGGAAAGCGTTGAAGTTAACGGGTGAGTTGACTGTAAAGAGCTTATGATATTTACCGAAGCCGGGCTTAGTGCTGCCGTCTTCAGCCTTGTAAGTGAATTCATCATAAACGGTGGTTACAGTTTCGTGAATCTTTGACTTGTTGAATACGTCGTCAAGATTAACCTTACCCTGCTTGCTCCAGCGGACGAGGTCCTGGAAGCGGCAGTTTTCGAACCAGAATTCATACTGCTTTTCATCCATAATATCCTGGAAGGTAAGTTCCTTGCTGATCTTGCCTGAACCGGAACGTTCCTGTACTTCGTTGAGAGCCTTGAGGCCGGCAGCCTTGTCACCACCGCCGAGGCAGGCTTCAGCGTAGAGAAGGAGCGCTTCAGCATAACGGGCAACACCGAAGTTCTTCTGGCTTGAGTTCTGTCCGAATGCGGGGATGTTGTCTGCGTGATAACCTTCTTTGCCCTGAGTGAGTATTCTGGGAGGATTCAGATAGGTCATGAACTTCCATTCGAAGTAGGGACCGTGGCTGAAGAGACCGGTTGCGTTGAGACCGCGGTTAGGGTCAGCCTGCTTCTGTTCGAGAGTACCGTCGTTGAACTGTGAGCCACCCCAATCCATCTCATAAAGGAATTCCTCTTCAGTGAGGAAGGTAGCGCGACGACGATATGAGTTACCGTCGTGAGCGAGGAACTTGGCAGCGAAGTCAGCCTGGATAGCACCACCGCCCCATCCGTCAGTCTGGCTCTGGGTAGGAATGGAGTTCAGGGAACCGGTACGCCAGTTGAGAACGTTTGCGCACATCCAGCGGCCACGGAAGATAGGCTGTCCAAAGCCCCAGGAGTTGCTGGTGTAAGCGGGGTCTTCGATGAAGTTGGGTTCGAAGATCTTTTCAGCGTTGCCGTCACCGTCTACGTGGAAGTTTGTCCAGAATTCTTCACCGGGAACAAGAGCATACTTCTTTGAGTTGATCAGGTCACCGAGATACTGGGTTGCCTTGGTGTAGTCGGGAGTTGAAAGGAACATAGCTGCCTTACCTGCTACGAACTGTGCGAAACCGGTAGTCATGATGGCAGTGGCATCCTTATCGTTGACATCCTTACGGGTAGGGAGTTTGCCGGATTTGATGGCCTTGTCGCATTCTGAGATTACCCAGTTGAGGATAGCGTCCTGGCTTTCGGCGTTTGAAGGAAGTTCGTCAGCATCGTAGAGACGGTCCATCAAAGGAGGACGGTTCCACATAAGGGCGGTGCAGAGGTGCAGATATGCGCGCATTACGCGTGCTTCGGCAACGTACTGTTCAGTCAGAGCGCTGGTGAACTTGGGTTCAGTGCCTTCCCTGTTTTCGTTGGTGAAGTTGGAGATGATAAGGTTTGCGTGATAGATAGCGTAGTAGTAGCGCTGATAGCATTCCTTAAGGGTAGCTGATGCTTCGCCATAGGTGAATTCATCGAAAATACGGAATGCATCGTGGTCAGCATTGTTGCCACCTGCTGACAGAACGTCGTCAGACGCATAGTTGAGGATAACCTGCTGGGGGTTGTCGATACCTTCGGTACCAGCCACATTTGTTATGTAGTTTACATACATATCGGCACGCGCTGCAATTGCATCATCGTCTGATGCATAGAAGTTTTCGTAACTTACGACACCCTTCTGAGGGATATCAAGCTTGTCAACGCAGGAAACTGCGACAACAGCCAGTCCTAAAAGTATAGGGAGAAATGTCTTTTTCATCGTATTGTACATATTAGAAAGTTATGTTAACACCGAGGAGAAGCTTCTGCATTGTAGGATATGAACCCCAGTCAAGACCGGCACCTGAAGTGGTGTTGATCGATGCAGTTTCAGGATCGAGACCCGGATAGCTGGTGAAGGTGAAGAAGTCATCGAGAGATACATAGAAGCGGAGATCGGAGATAGCGGCCTTCTTTGTAATCTTCTGAGGGAGAGTGTAACCGAGCTGGAGCTGTTTGATCCTGAAGAAGTCACCCTTGAAGAGGTTGGCAGTTGAGGATGCGTAAACGAGGTCACCGTGGATCAGCTTGGGTGAAGGGGTGTTGCCAGCCTTGTATTCTTCAAGATAATACTTGAGGTTGTTCTTGAAGCCGGTACGGAGGAGGACAGGCATAATTGAGTTGCCGCCCTGGCCTGCGCCATAGACTGCGAGGTCGATACCCTTCCAAGCGAGGTTGATGTTCAGACCATAGTAGTAGGTAGGCATTGCATTGCCGATGAACGTGAGGTCTTCTGAACCGGGATCGGTCGTAGGTTTGCCGTCTGCACCGGTGTACTGAGGCTTGCCTTCAGAGTCCATACCGATGTATTCGAAACCGCGGAGGTACCATACTGAGTAGCCGGGTTCGAAAGCGCTCTGTACCTGATAGTTGGTAGATGAAGCATCAGCCATTGTGATACGTGCTACACCGTCAGGGAGTGAGAGGACTTCGTTGTGGTTGAATGATACGTTACCGTTGATAGAGTAACTGAAATCACCGATATTGTCTCTCCAGCCAAGTTCGATTTCAAGACCGTCGTTGAGAACGCGACCTGCGTTGATGGTAGTGCTGCCCACACCAAGTTCTGCAGGAACGGTTACCTGGATAAGCTGGTCCTTGGTCTGCTTGTTGTAGTAGTCGATGCCGAGGGTCAAACGGTTGTTGAGGAAGCGTGCATCGAGACCGAGGTCTATCTGCTCTGAAGTTTCCCAAGTAAGGTTGGGGTTAGGCAGACCGTTAGGTGAAGAAGCGAGGACACCGCCCTGGGTTGCAACACCATACTGGTAGAAGTTGTTACCGAGGCTGATGGTTGAAGAATAAGGATAGTTGTTCAGGACGGAGATGTTACCGTTGCGACCCCAGGAAGCGCGGAGCTTGAGGAAGTCGACACCGCTGACGTTGTCCTTGAACCATGATTCGTTGCTGATGGTCCAACCTGCAGAAACTGAAGGGAAGTAGCCCCAGCGGCTTGCTGCGGGGAGCTTGGATGAGTCGAATGCATCGGCACGGAAGTTGGCCTGGATGCTGTAGCGGTCAGCGTAAGAGTAGATCAGACGGCCGAAGTATGCAAGAGATGCGCTTCTGCTGGGAGCGTTGCCTACAGACTTGACTGCGTCAGCGGTCAGGTAGTTGATGTAACGGAAGTTTTCAGCGGTTGAAGTAAGGATGCTTGCGCCGTTTGAACTTGCAGAAGTGTTGTCGCTGTTGTTTTCGCGGTATGACATACCGGCCATTGCAGTGATGGTGTGCTTCTTTGCGAAGGTCTTCGTGTAGTTTGCGAAGTTTTCCCACTGATAGTAGTATCCGTAGCTGGTTGAAGCGGAGATGCTGTAGTTATCGTTGTTACCACGGTCACCGTAGCAGTAAGGAGCGGTGTATGAGTGGCTTGCACCGGTTGAGATGCGATAACCGAGACGAGAGGTGATGGTCAGGCCCTTGATGGGGCTGAGGTTTGCATACATCGTACCGTTGATGTTGAAACCGCCGTTTGAAGAGTCGGTTGCATCACGCTTTGCAAGAGGGTTACCTTCAGTGTCGGCATACTTGGTGTTTGCGAACCAGCCGTTTTCATCACCGAGGAAGTTGTAAGGAATAGTTGAAGTGCCGTTCATCACAGCATCATATTTCTGCCTTACGGAGAGTGACATTTCGTCAGGAGTAGTCCAGTAAACAGGAGTCAGAGGGTCCATCATCCACATGGTTTCGAATGAAGAAGAATAACCACGCTGGGAAACGCCCTTGGTTGACCACTTTTCAATGGAGTTGTTGGTACCTACCTGCAACCATTTGAAGAGCTGGTAGTCAGCATTGACCTGAGCGGTGAGACGGGTGTAAACGTCCTTGTCGCCACGGATCACACCATTGTTGTTCACATAGTTGATTGAAGTGAAGAAGTGACCTTCCTTGTTACCGCCTGAGAAGCTTACAGAGTGCTGCTGGCTCCAAGAGGGTTCGATGTATGCGCCGATCCAGTCAGTATCGATAACGCCGCCTTCATACATGGAGTGCTTGTAATCGTACTGGTTGAGCATTGCGTCTACATTGGTGAAGTCTTCGAGACGAACCCATTCGAGGAATTCCTCACGGTTCATCAAAGGACGTCTGCTGTAGTTCTGCAGAGTAGCCTTGCCGCTGTAAGAAACTGAAGAGTGACCGGTCTGACCGCTCTTGGTGGTGATCAGAACGACACCGTTACCTGCTTCAGCACCGTAGATTGCTGCGGAAGCCGCGTCCTTGAGGACTTCGATTGATTCGATCATCTGAGGGTCAAGATACTGGATGCTTGAAACCTGGAGACCGTCGACGATGAGCAGAGGGCTGATGTTACCGGAGTTAGAAGATGTACCGCGGACACGGATGCTTGCGCCTGAACCGGGAGCACCGTCAGTGATTACGTGTACACCGGAAACCTTACCCTGAAGAGCTGCTGCAGCATCGGTGGTTGACTGCTTCTTGAGTTCGTCACCACGGAGGGATGCAACTGAACCGGTGAGGTCGCTCTTCTTCTGGACACCGTAACCGATGACGACAACGTCATCAAGGAATTCGGTATCCTCGACGAGGATCACGTGGAATTCGGTCTGTGTAGCGGTTGAAAGGACCTGAGTCTTGTAACCTACACAAGATACTTCAACATTGGCGCCGGCGGGTACGTTGAGCTTGAACTTACCGTCGAGGTCTGTTACAGTACCAATCTGACCGTTGCCGACAACAACGACACCCGCACCGATGATGGGGGCATTCTGTGAGTCAACAACAGTACCGCTGATAGAACGGTTCTGAGCGAAAGCCGAGCTAAGACCCAGAACGAGAGTGACGAGAACCATAAAAGCCCTGGTCACAACTGATTTGTGTTTTACCATAGGTTTGTTAAAATTTGGTTAATAATTAAGTTGTTTATTTAGGATAATAGTATCTGTCCAACGTTAGTATCTGCTTTCATTAACAGATATTATTATACAAATATAAACAAAAAATATTAATTCGTAGCATATTCATAAGAAAAATATACATTTTTGTGAGCCTTTCAATGAATACGTACACCTTATTAATAAATAAACGGATTAAGAATCTGTTTTGAAATGGTTCACGAAAATTATTAAGTATTGAAGTTAATCATTCCAAAACAGATTCTAATATTTACCTTTGCACCACAAAACATTTCAGACCGTTCGATATGTATGAGATTTTGGAAAAGGAGATGCTCTCTCCTCTTGTATGCAGGATGAAGGTCCACGCTCCGAGGATCGCATCAGCCGCCGAACCGGGCCAGTTCCTTATGGTCCGCACGGATGAGAAGGGCGAAAGGATTCCGCTGACGATAAGCGATTACGACCACGAGGAAGGCTGGGTGTCAATAGTGACGCAAAGGGCAGGCGCTTCCACCGCTGACATAGTGGCGATGGAAACCGGAGGGAGCTTCAGCGACGTGGCCGGTCCTCTTGGCAACCCCTCGGAATTCACCCGCCTGGATGAAACAGCCCTTAAAGGGAAGCGGTTCATATTTCTGGCCGGCGGAGTCGGTGCCGCTCCGATATATCCGCAGGCAAAATGGCTCCACGCCCGCGGAGCGCACGTGGAGGTCGTCATAGGTGCAAGGAGCAGGGACCTTATTATATACAAGGAGGAAATGTCATCCGTGTGCGACCGTCTCCACATCTGCACAGATGACGGGTCCGAAGGATTTCACGGGCTGATCACCGCCCTTCTGGAAAAGTTGGTCGCTGAAGGCAATATCTACACGGACGCTGTCGCGATAGGTCCTATGATAATGATGAAGTTCGCCGCCGCCACAGCAGTGAAGCTGTCGATACCCGTCACCGTCAGTCTCAACACCCTTATGGTGGACGGTACAGGTATGTGTGGAGCGTGTCGTGTGACAGTTGGTGGGAAAACTCGTTTCGCCTGTGTCGATGGCCCTGAATTCGACGGCGCACTGGTTGATTTCGACGAGGCGATGCGTCGTGTGGGACAATACCGTGACCAGGAGAAGGCCGCAATGGAAAACCACAAATGCAGAACAGGGAGGAACTGAAATGGCTGAAAGAATACCGAGAACACCGGCGCGCGAACAGGACCCGGAGGTCCGCGCCACCAATTTCGATGAAGTCTGCTTCGGTTACACCCTTGAGGAGGCGCAGCTCGAAGCTTCACGTTGTCTCAACTGCAGGAAGCCCGGCTGCAGGACAGCCTGCCCGGTAAACATAAGGATACCCGATTTCATAAGCCGTGTGCTTGAGGGGGACATACGCTCCGCAGCGGATATTATTGCTGAAGACTCCTCCCTGCCCGCCGTTTGCGGTCGTGTCTGCCCTCAGGAGACGCAGTGCGAAGGAAGCTGCATACTGGGAGTCCGGGGCCAGGCCGTGGCCATAGGCAAACTCGAGCGTTTTGTGGCCGACTGGACAAGGGAGAATCCTCAGAATGAAGTAAAGAGGAAAGCAATTCCGTCCGATGCAAAGCGCGTCGCCATTGTCGGATCAGGTCCAGCAGGACTCGCCTGCGCCGCCGACCTTGCCCGCAAAGGCTACAGGGTGAAGATATTCGAGGCCCTGCACAAGGCGGGCGGTGTGCTGGCCTACGGCATACCCGAATTCCGTCTTCCCAAGGAGAAGGTACTTGCAGCGGAAATAGATCAGGTCAAGTCCCTTGGTGTTGAAATCGAGACCAACGTGATAATCGGAAGGACCCTCTCGATAGACGACCTCTTCGACAAGGAGGGTTTCGAGGCCGTGTTCATAGGCTCAGGTGCGGGTCTTCCCAAGTTTATGGGAATTCCCGGAGAGAACCTTAACGGAGTGTTCTCAGCCAATGAATTCCTCACGAGGAACAATCTGATGAAGGCCTACCGCGAAGACTGCCTCACCCCTATCCGACCGGGACGCAAGGCAGTTGTTGTCGGCGGGGGCAACGTGGCTATGGATGCAGCCCGCACGGCTCTCAGGCTCGGCGCAGAGACTACAATAGTCTACCGCCGCACCGAGGCGGAACTGCCTGCAAGGGCCGAGGAGGTGCATCACGCAAAGCAGGAAGGAGTAAAATTCGCTATGCTCACCAATCCGGTCGAACTGCTCGATGACGGCAAGGGAGCCGTCAGGGGGATGCGTTGCATCCGTATGGAACTCGGAGAGCCCGACCAGAGCGGAAGGCGCTCGCCCGTGGCTGTCGAAGGTTCGGAATTCGAGATGGAGGCTGACACTGTGATAATGGCTCTGGGCACTTCTCCCAATCCTATGATAGCGAACAGCACGAAAGGTATCGAAAGCTGCCGCAGGGGGTGCATTGTTGCCGATGAAAACGGTGTGACGACCCGTCAGGGCGTGTTTGCAGGCGGGGACGCTGTCTCCGGTGCCGCCACTGTCATCCTTGCGATGGGCGCAGGGCGCAAGGCCGCTTCTGCAATTGACTCTTACCTGAAAAACGGAAAGTGATCTACAGCGGCATTTCCGCCACTGCATCAGCGAGGGCTGCCACCGCTTCTGCGGGGGTGGCCCAACTTGTACAGAACCTGACAGCAGTCATTCCAGGTGATACCCTGGCCCAGGTCTCGAAGGAGAAGCTGCGGCGAAGATATTCGACGGCCTTGTCGGGAAGTACGGGGAACTGCTGGTTGGTGGGGCTTTCAACAAAGAAGTCCACTCCCCTCGCCTTGAATGCGGACCTTACTTCCATTGCCCTGTCGATGGCATTGCGGGCGGCCTTGAGATAGAGCCCGTCAGTGAAAAGCGTTTCGAACTGTATGCCGAGGAGCCGACCCTTGGCGAGCATTCCTCCGTTCTGCTTGATATTGTATCTGAAGTCCCTGGAAAGACCGGGGTCAGTGAAGACCACGGCCTCGCCGAACAGGGCGCCCTGCTTTGTTCCGCCGATATAGAAAACATCGGCAAGGGAGGCAATGTCCTTGAGCGTGACGTCGCAGGAATCACACGCAAGTCCGTAGCCAAGACGGGCGCCGTCAACGAACAGGGGGATATGATGCTTGTGGCAGACGTCCGATATCGATTCGAGTTCATCGAGTGAATATATTGTCCCCTTCTCCGTCGGGAATGATATGTAGACCATTGCCGGTTGCGAGATGTGTTCGTGGCTTTCGTCGGCATAGTGGTCGATCACGGCCCGGGAGATCTGTGCAGCGGTGATTGTGCCGTCTTCGGATGGCAGTGCTATAACCTTGTGCCCGCTGTGCTCCACGGCTCCGGTTTCGTGTACGTTGATATGTCCGCTTTCGGCGCAGAGCACACCCTGATAGGGCCTGAGCAGCGAGGCTATGACAGTGACGTTCGTCTGCGTGCCTCCTACCAGGAAATGCACGTCTGCCGAAGGTGCGCCGCAGGCTTTGCGTATCAGGTCAGCGGCCCTTTCGCAATGGGGGTCGAGCCCGTAACCCGATGTCTGTTCAAGATTTGTGTCTTCCAGGGCCTGGAGAATTTGGGGCAGGCAGCCCTCGAGATAGTCACTGTCGAATTTATACATAAAAATACCGGCAGGAATTGGTCCTGCCGGTGCAAATATAAACAATAATTCTATTCACTGACCCTTGAGGCCTCATCAAGGTTGCCGACCTTCCGCTGTCGCATCTGCTGCGCCTGTCCGAAGTTCCAGCTCAGGCCAAGGGTTACCGACTGACTCATATAACGCTGAATGACAAGACTCGAGGTGCCTGGCCCCAGTCCCATAATGGTGTTGTCGTTGATTTTCGAACGGAAAATGTCGTTGACGTCGAAATTGAGGATCAGACGATTGCCCAGCAGATGTTTCCTGACGGCAAGGTTCGATATGAAAACGGGCGCGCTCACATAGTAACCCAAAGTGAGGCTGGACTGGGCCTGGGCGTCCAGTTCTATCTTCCAGTCGGAAGGGAGGTTGAATGTGAAAGCGGTATATCCCTGCGCGGTGAATCCTGAGCTGGTGAAAGTGTCTGTTTCGCTCACGCTGTTCATATACAGGCCCAGGATGTTGAAAGACCAGTCCAGCCACTTGGTGACAGGCAGTGAGGATATGCTGAGCACGGCATAGCTCAGATGGTTCACGCCGAAGTTGCCCCACTTGAGTATCTGGTCACCGTTTTCCTTGATGGAAGGTATCTGCAGCGAGAGGTTCTTCGTGTGCGTGTAACCGAGGTTGATTGCGAAATGCTGCGCGAAGCCCATCTGGAGTCCGAAATCGTCTATATATTCCGGGAGCAGCTCAGGATTTCCGACCATAATCGTGTGGGCGTCCGCATATGACTCCGCAGGGTCCATCGTCCAGTAGCTGGGACGGTCTATCCTGCGTGTATAGGTGGCGGCGAAATTCAGTTTGTCAGAAGGGTTGAATCCGGCGAAGAGTGTCGGGAAAAGGTCGAAGTAACTGCGCGTTGTCTTTTCACCGGCACTCTTCCAGTCACCGAGAGAATGGGTGTATTCCCCGCGGAGTCCGGCCTTGAAGGAGAATTTCGGGGACAGCTGCATCGCTATGTCTGCATAGGCCGCGGCGATGTGTTCGGTGTAGGTGAATATGGTGTTGTTGTCCGGAACGTCCGTTTCAGTGCGGATGGTTTTGTTGTCGGTAAGCGACATAGCCCATTTCGCGCCCGCTTCGAACATAGCCTTCGACCAAAGCACGGTCTGATAGTCAGTCTTTGCCGAATATATGTTCACCGTGTTGTCGGAATCTATGTTCCGGCGCGATTCGGTTTCCGAACCGTTTGCGCTGGTGAAATTGGTCATATAGGTCGACTGGACATTCCCGTTGCGGTACCAGTCGAGATTGGTGGTAATCTCGGCCGAACGGCTCTCGTCGAAGATGTGGGTATAGTTTATGTTGCCTGTCACCCTGCGGTATGACGAATTCTCGTCGTTGATGGACCTGATTTTCTCCGTCAGATTGCCGTCAAGGTATATTTCAGAGGTGTTATGCCCGGGATCGGCATAATTCGAGGAACTGCCTCCGGGCAGTGAGACTATGAATCCGAGAACGTTCCTGTCATCCAGGAACCAGTCGTTTCCGGCCTTTATCTGATAGTTGTTGTTGGTGGCGTTCATCACAGTATGGGTCTTCAGTTCGAAGGCCTTGTCCATAACCGGCTGCCTTGTGTCGATTTCAAGCAATACGGCCATATCGCTGTAGCCGTCGTAAAGATTGACGAAAGTGTTCGTCTTGCGGCCCCGATAGGCGAAGTTGCCCCAGAGACTTGCATCAGGTATGAATCCTATGTCATTGGTACCGAAATACATACCCCCGCCATTGAAACCGAGGTTGCCGTTGAAGCCCTTTGCGAAATTGCGCTTGGTGCGGATATTGATTATACCTCCCTGCCCCTGGGCGTCGTACTTTGCCGACGGATGTTCCATAATCTCGAACTTGTCTATGCTCTCACCGGAAGTGCTGCGCAGCAGGGATATCAGCGCCTCTCCATCCATATAGGAGGGACGGCCGTCAATCCATATTGAAACGGACTTGCCGTTCAGCAGCACATTCCCGTC
Organism: Bacteroidales bacterium; assembly: GCA_045600965.1. Classification (GTDB taxonomy): domain Bacteria; phylum Bacteroidota; class Bacteroidia; order Bacteroidales; family UBA932; genus RGIG6374. The sequence continues at coordinate 45,544 of JAZRYW010000009.1, forward strand.
CTTGTCGATGGTCACTCCCGGAGCCTTGCGCAGCAGTTCGAGCCCGTTGCTTCCTTGTGCAAACGCACTCTGGCTGACGTTCATCACAACCTTGTCAATCTTCATCTCCACGAGTTTGAGTTTCCCTGTGACGGTTGCGGCCTCCAGCATTTCACTGTCCTTTTCAAGCAGTATTAGCATATCAACCGACGGCTGCACGGGCGAGGACTCCCTGTAACCTATCAGTGAGGCTGTTATCACAGTCTCAGGCGATACGTCGAATGAAAAGAAGCCCTTCTCATCTGAAGTTGTTGCCGCAACCACGGTGCTGTCGGCAGTCCTGGCCACAACCGTGACAAAAGGAAGCGGCTCACCGGTATTGCCGTCACATATGCTTCCGTTAAAGCGGGTCTGCTGGGCGAAAGCCTTACCTGCCCCGAGGACAAGTATGCAGAATGTCATCAAAACCAGACGTCTCATCTTCCCATCCCCTTCCTTCTACTGCATTACCTGCTCTTCATTGGGCATAACTATCATTGCAATGAGATATGCGAGGATTGCGCAAACGGGCAGGACTATGCCTATTGCCCAGAGCACCCTGACCAGCGTGGAATCGATTTCGAAATACTCTGCGATACCGCCGCAGACACCTGCGATCTTACGGTCTTTCCTTGATCTGTACAATCTCTTTTTCATAATTTGATGTTTTGAATTCTGTTTTCTTTTAGAAGCTGTTTAAATTTAATTGCTCTCATTTCTTGTGCAACCAAATTTAAACAACTTCTTATTTGGCACTGCAAATATATAAACAAATTCAAATACCTTGTATCACAAAGTACTGAAAAATCAAAAAAAATGGTCCCGGATCGATATTGTCCAGGACCACATTCATTGATTCTAAGAAGTTGTTTAAATTTGATTGCCGAAATTTATTATAGCAGTTTTTTTGATGGATTTGTGCTTGAAATGAGGGAGCATACCGGTTGGTATGTG
>JAZRYW010000010.1:0-9907 GCA_045600965.1 Bacteroidales bacterium
GGTAAAAGATTTATGAAGGATTGTTTATGGATTTTGAATGCGAAATGAAGGAGCGTAGCGGGCTACGTGACTGAATGACAAATTCAAAGGACGAAACAAGACTCATAAAGATTACCAAGTTATTTTTTAAGAATGACTTAAGGGGAATTTATATGTCAGATAGCCCATAATCACGGCAATGACTGCGGGAATCAGGGAAAAGAGAGACCAGACCATCGTCTTGACGGACTCCGTCACCGAGGCCGGGTCGATGACCGTGTTGCCGAAACTGTCCTGTATCATATTGGCGCCTGCCAGAGCGAGCAGCAGGGCAACCAGAGAGCCGGAAACCGCACTGCCGAGTTTCTGGGCCATAGTGCCGGAAGAGAAGATCAGTCCGGTTGACGATGTCCCGAACTTTTCCGTGGCATAGTCGGCCACGTCGGCATACATACTCCACAGCAGGGGGGAGTAGATGCCTATTCCTATGGATGTCAGAATGACAGCCGCTATCATCACCCATATCCAGGCGGGATCCATAGGTATGAAGAAGAATGCGACGGAGGTGACGATGCATATCGCGACGGCCAGCAGGAAGGCTTTCCTCTTGGAGCCGACGGCAGCGGTGATCCTGGGCGAAAGTCCGCCGAATATCATACAGGCCACCTCTCCGAAGGCCATAAGCACCGTGTAGTTGATTATCAGGCTGCCTGCAGTCACGTCGCCGCCGAGGCAGTAGGACACCATATATCCTGCAACGGCATAGCGGAAGCCGTTGAAGAAATTGGTCAGTATGCCTATTGCTGTCAGATAGAGCCAGGGACGGTTCCTGAAAAGGTTGGCGAACTGCGAGAACGAATATTTCTCTGCCCGCACAGGCTTGAGCCTCTCCCTGGTGAAAAGGCCGCAGAGAAGCGTCAGAACGGCCGCAATGATGCCGAACACCGCGCCGAGGACGGCATACTGGTGAGCCTCCGTGCCGCCCACCATCTTCTGCAGATAGGGGAAGGACAGCAGGGTGATGAAACCCATGGCGTACGCTCCGACCATACGGAACGACGAGAACCTGTTCTTTTCGTCATCGTCATCGGTCATCACGCCGAGGAGCGAGCCGTAGGGCACGTTGACGGCGGTGTAGACGGCCATCATCAGCAGATAGAGAGCGTAGGCGTAGATCCTCTTTCCCTCGGGGCTGAAGTCGGGGGTGAAAAGCAGCAGGGCGAATACCAGACCGAGAGGTATGGAACCGAATATGAGCCAGGGACGGTAGGTGCCCCAGCGCGACTGCGTCCTGTCCGCAAGACTTCCCATCAGGGGGTCCGTCACGACGTCGAACAGCCTTGCGATGAGCATCAGGGCCGCTGCGTCGGCGAATGTCAGTCCGAAAACGTTGGTGAAGAAAAGGGGGAAGGCGATTGACATTATCTTCCAGGTTATGCCGCCTGCGGCCGCATCTCCCATAGCGTATGCAATCTTTTCAAAAAGAGAGGTCTTCTGTGTGGCCATAATATTTCAGAAATTATCCATAAATATGGCCATTTTTATTTAATTTTGGTACTACTATTTTGCTTTTCGCTGTAAAAAACCCTTTTCGAATATGTTTGTCCGCATTTTTACAATTTTCGCAGCCGCTCTTCTGACGGCCGCCTGCTCAAGCCCCAACGTGATTTCAGTCACCACCGGCCAGGGTACCACCCGGGTGGAGGCTGTCGCCGAAGGCATCTTCCACGTCGTCTCCACACCCCGCGGCGCCGGGAAAAGGACTGAAGCGTCACTGTGCGTCCTTGAGCAGACGGACATTCCCCAATGCGCAAAGAATGAAAATCCCTCCTATATCGAACTTTCCTGCGGCCTGACAAGCGCCAGGATAGACAAAAAGGACGGGAAAGTGACCTTCTTTCGCGGCACGGAGGAGATACTCGCCGAGAATTCACGCAGTTTCACACCCTTCACGGCTTCAGGGCAGAGCGCCTTCACCGTCCGCCAGACCTTCTCCTCCCCGGATGACGAGGCTTTCTACGGCCTTGGGCAGCATCAGGCCGACCAGTGGAACTACAAGGGAAAGAATGAGGAACTGTATCAATACAACACCAAGATATCAGTGCCTTTCGTAGTGTCCTCCCGCCGCTACGGCATACTTTGGGACAGTTACAGCTTCTGCCGCTGGGGTGATCCGCGGCCCTATGCCTCACTTGCGGAGGCCTTCATCCTCTACGACAGGGACGGGGCGGAAGGAGCCCTGACCGGCACCTACACCGCCGCCGACGGACAGGTTCTCGTGCGCAGGGAAAGCGCCCTGGAACAGGAATTCCTCCGCACGCCGCAGTGCGACGTGGTGATCAACTCGCCCGAGGGATTCCCCTTCGGAGGGTCGAACGTGCTTTTTGAAGGCTCTCTGGAGGCAAAGGCGTCCGGCATACACGACTTCTACCTCTATTATGCAGGCTACACGAAGGTGTTCGTGGACGGAAGGGAGGTCGTTCCGGAAATATGGCGCACAGCCTGGAACCCCAACGGACGGAAGTTCAGCCTCGATATGCAGGAAGGCGTCCGGACACCCATACGCATAGAGTGGATACCTGATGGCGGCGTGAGCTACAACTCCCTGCGCGTGCTCAGCCCTGTGTCGGAGCAGGAGCGCTCGCAGATGAGCTGGTGGGGCGAGATGCAGGATGCCATCGACTATTATTTCATATCCGGCGAGAGCATCGACTCCGTCATCGGAGGCTACCGCACCCTGACGGGAAAGAGCCCCATCGTGCCTAAATGGGCCCTCGGATACTGGCAGAGCCGCGAACGCTACACCTCGCAGGACGAGATACTTTCCGTCCTCAAGGAGTTCAGGGACAGGAACATCCCCATCGACAACATAGTGCAGGACTGGCAGTACTGGCTTCCCGACCAGTGGGGAAGCCACGAATTCGACCCCGCCCGATTCCCCGACCCGAAGGCTATGGTGGACAGCATACACGCCCTCTCCGGCAGGTTTATGATATCCGTATGGCCCAAATTCTACGTGGGAACGGAACACTTCGACGAAATGGACAGCAAAGGCTGGATATACCGCAAGGCCGTCGACGACAAGGTGATAGACTGGCTCGGCTATGAGCAGTCGTTCTATGACGCATACTCCGAGGGCGCGCGCAAGCTCTTCTGGCAACAGATGAAGGACCACCTCCTGCCTCTGGGAGTGGACGCCTGGTGGATGGACGCCAGCGAGCCGAACATCCACGACTGCACCGATATGGACTACCGCAAGGCTCTCTGCGGCCCCACCGCCCTCGGAGCGTCGGACAAGTATTTCAACGCATATGCGCTTATGAACGCACAGGCCATCTACGAAGGCCAGCGCAGGGACGCTCCCGAAAAGCGCGTGTTCCTGCTGACCCGCAACGGATTCGCCGGCCTGCAGAGATATTCCACCGCATCCTGGAGCGGCGACATAGGAACCCGCTGGGAGGATATGAAGGCCCAGATAAGCGCCGGCCTGAACTATTCCATCTCAGGCATCCCCTTCTGGGGACAGGATATCGGAGGATTCAGCGTGGAGAACAGATATGTGTCGGCACAACTCATTTTCGACCGCACCGGTGAGGTGACGGACGATCTCAGGGAATGGCGCGAACTCCAGGCCAGATGGCACGAGTGGGGTGTGTTCTGCCCCCTGTACCGCGCCCACGGACAGTTCCCCTACCGCGAACCCTGGAACATCGCCCCCGAGAATGACCGGACTTACGACATCATCGTCTCCACCGACCAATACCGCTACCGCCTGATTCCATATCTCTATTCCCTCGCGGCAAAGGTTCATTTCGACGATTACACCATTATGAGGCCTCTGGTGATGGATTTCACCGACGATGCCGTCGCACGTGAGGTTTCCGACCAGTTCCTGTGCGGTCCGGCCATAATGGTATGTCCCGTCTATGAATACGGCGCCCGCTCGCGCGAGGTCTATCTGCCCGAAGGCGGATGGTATGACGCATTCACCGGAGAACGCCTCGAAGGGGGAAGAAGAATCCTCTCGCCGGCCCCTGTCGACAGGATACCCCTCTATTACCGTGCGGGCAGCATACTCGTGACGGGCCCTGTCGTGCAGAACACCTCCCAGGCGCAGGACAACCTCAGGGTGAGGGTGTTCCCCGGAGCGGACGCCGACTTCACGGTGTATGAGGACGACGGCGTATCATACGCCTATGAGCAGGGGGCATTCAGGACATTCAACCTGCATTGGGACGACGCGCGCAGCACCCTGACCATAGGGAGCGCGGAAGGATCCTTCCCCGGAATGCCTGCAACGAAAAAACTGCTTGTGATGGTCGAGGGTATGGACCCCGGCACATACAAGGCAGTTTCTTACGAAGGACAGGAAATGGAACTGGCTTTCTAGATTTTCTCGAAAAGAGCCCTGTAATCCACCTTCTGAGCTATCATACCGCGCAGCTGCGCGATGGGGACGCGTTCCTGCTCCATCGTGTCGCGGTCGCGTACGGTGACGCAGTTGTCCACGAGGGTGTCGTGGTCGACGGTGACGCAATAGGGCGTACCGATTGCATCCTGCCGGCGGTAGCGCTTTCCTATGGAATCCTTTTCATCATACTGGCAGTTGAATTCATACTGCAGGTCGGAGAGTATCTCCTGAGCCTTCTCCGGAAGGCCGTCCTTCTTGACAAGGGGCATAATGGCCACCTTGACGGGAGCCAGGGCTGCGGGAAGCCTGAGGACGACGCGCACGTCACCGCCTTCGAGGGCCTCTTCGCAATATGATGCCGAGAACACTGCAAGGAACATACGGTCAAGACCGATGGAGGTCTCGATGACGTAGGGAGTGTAGTTCTCGTTGGTTTCGGGGTCGAAATACTGTATCTTGCGGCCGCTGAACTTCTGGTGCTGGCTCAAGTCGAAGTTCGTCCTTGAGTGTATGCCTTCGAGCTCCTTGAATCCGAAGGGGAAGTCGAATTCGATATCGGTTGCGGCGTTGGCATAGTGGGCAAGCTTCTCGTGGTCGTGGAAACGGTATTTCTCATCACCAAGGCCGAGGGCCTTGTGCCATTTCAGACGGGTCTCCTTCCATTTTGCGAACCATTCGAGCTCGCTGCCCGGACGTACGAAGAACTGCATCTCCATCTGTTCGAACTCCCTCATACGGAAGATGAACTGACGGGCCACTATCTCGTTGCGGAAGGCCTTTCCTATCTGCGCTATTCCGAATGGAACCTTCATACGGCCGGTCTTCTGCACGTTGAGAAAGTTTACGAATATGCCCTGTGCGGTTTCGGGGCGGAGATATATGCTGCCCACACCTCCGTCCACATTGCCCAGCTGGGTGCTGAACATAAGGTTGAACTGGCGCACGTCGGTCCAGTTGCGGGTGCCCGATATGGGGCACGCTATCTCGCAGTCGACGATAAGCTGGCGGAGGGCGGCGAGGTCGTTGGCCTTCAGGGCCTCGTTCATACGGTTGTTGACCTCATCCCTCCTGGCCTGACTGCGAAGGACATTGGGGTTGGTGGCGCGGAACTGGGCCTCGTCGAACGACTCACCCCATTTGCGGCGGCCCTTCTCCACTTCCTTCTCTATCTTCTCGTCTATACGGGCTATGTAATCCTCCAGAAGGACATCTGCGCGATAACGCTTCTTCGAATCCTTGTTGTCGATAAGGGGATCGTTGAAGGCGCCCACGTGGCCGGAAGCCTCCCAGATGCGGGGATGCATAAAGATGGCGCTGTCTATGCCGACAATGTTGGTATGCAGGCGGACCATCGCGTCCCACCAGTATTTCTTGATATTGTTCTTCAGTTCGGAACCATACTGTCCGTAATCATACACGGCGCTCAGGCCGTCATAAATCTCGCTTGAGGGGAATATGAATCCGTATTCCTTGGCGTGGGACACTATGTTCTTGAAAAGTTCGTCCTGTGTCATATTAGAAGCTTCTTAATATATTTCCTTTATAAGACTGTCATATTTTTCCATCAGACGGGCCCTCTTGAGCTTGAGGGTCTGTGAAAGAAGATTGTTGGCCACCGTCCACTCGTCGCAGGCCAGCCTTTCACGCTTTATCTGCTCGTGGAATGCAAGCTGGCGGTTGACCTTTTCCACCTCCTGGTGGATGAAATCCACAACAGGCTGCTTGTGGATGAGGTCATCGTGGCTGTCAAAGCTGATTTTCTGATGTTTTGCCCAATCCGTAAGAGCCTGGAAATCAGGAACTATGATGGCTGAAGCGAATTTCTGCCTCTCTCCTATCACCATCGCGTTCTCTATGTACGGAGACTCCTTGAGAAGGTTCTCGATGACCTGAGGAGCCACATACTTTCCGGCTGAAAGCTTGAATATCTCCTTCTTGCGGTCGGTTATTTTGAGGTATTTCCCGTCCTGAAGATATCCTATGTCACCCGTGTGGAGCCAGCCGTCCCTGTCGATGACTTCGGCCGTGGCAGCCTCGTTCTTGTAGTATCCGAGCATCACGTGAGGTCCTCTTGTGAGGATTTCACCGTCCTCGGCGAACGAAAGCTCGGTGCCCTGCAGCTTCACGCCGACAGTGCCTATGACATTGATGCCGTCCATAGGGCTGTTCACGGCTATCACGGGTGAACTCTCCGTCATCCCGTATCCCTCGAATATGCGAAGCTGGGCGGCATTGAAGCATTTGATGATATTGGCGCGTATGGACGAGCCTCCGCTTACTATCACCATATCGTGACCGCCGAAATTCTCACGCCATTTGCTGTAGACAAGTTTGTCGAACAGTTTCAGACGCAGCAGATATATCGGGCGGCGGTTGTAGAAGTTGAATCTGTTGGCGAACTTCCAGGCGCGACGGTAAATCAGGCGGCTTATGCCCTTGAGACTGTTTCCGGCCGCCTCCAGCTTGCCGTACATCATCTCGAGGACACGCGGAACGGCGCAGAAACCGTCGGCGTGGCAGTCCCTGATGTCGCCCGCTATGGTTGAAAGGCCTTCGGCGTAGTAGATGCCTATGCCTAGCTCCTGGAACTCATAGTTCATCGTGCGCTCATAGATGTGGCACAGCGGCAGGAAACTTACCATCCTGTGGCTGGAATTCTTGGTCTGCCGCACGGCGTGGCCGTGGGAGTTGAACACGAGGTTGTAGTGCGACAGCATCACTCCCTTGGGCACTCCCGTGGTGCCGGAAGTGTATATCAGCGTCACGAACCGGTCGCGGTCTATGGTGGCCTTGTTATGCTCCACAACCGGGCCGTACTGCTCCCTGCCTCGCTCCCCTTTATCGAGGAGGCCGCTGAGGGTCATACGCCCGTCAGTGACATCGTCCATCATCACTATCTCGGCGGGATTGTCCATTTCCTGAACTATCGGGGCTATCTTGCGGTAAAGGGCCTCGCTGCCGCAGAAAATATAACGGACCTCGCTGTGATTGAATACGTAGAGGAAATCGTCGTGGCTGAGGGTGGGATATATCGGGACGTGGACCATACCCGCCAGGGCGACTGCCATATCCACAAAGTTCCATTCGGGACGGTTGGGCGTCACGGTAGCCACTTTGGTGAAGGGCTCCGCATTGAGGGAAAGCAGGGCATACGCCAAGGCGTGACTCTTGTTGTAATAGTCGTCGACGCTGTATCTTATCCATTCTCCGTGACTCCTCCTTGCAAGGATATCCTGCTTGTCAGGATACTTCAGGCGAAGGTTTGTCAGAAGATCGAAGGTCCTGGTTATTTCCATATTTCAGGTCTTAGTACTATGCAAAGATAAAAAAATATGGGAAAAAATATACTGCTTCTTACATACTTCAAAGCAATCCGAGTTCCGCCAGCCCCTCCTCGCTTATCATACTTTTGTCCCACTCGGGCTCGAAGACGAGTTCTATCCTGACCTGTGTTACCCCGGGGGTCTCCCTGACGGCACGGTTCACGTCATCGATTATCCGGTCGGCCACGGGACAGGTGGGCGAAGTGAGCGTCATCCTTATCGCAACCTCTGACGATTCGTTCACGTCGAGGGAGTATATCAGGCCGAGGTCATATACATTGACCGCTATGTCGGGGTCATAGACCTGCCTGAGGGCGAGGACGACCGCCTGCTCGAGAAGCTCACCGCTATTTTCCCTGTCCTGCCTCATATGCATAACTCCTTATCTGCGCTATCATCGAGACGAGGCCGTTCGCACGGGTGGGTGAAAGATTCTCCTTCAGCCCTATCCTGTCTATGAACGAAAAGTCCGAAGAGAGTATCTCCCGGGGCGTACGACCGCTATAAACTCTTATCAGAAGGGATATTATACCTTTGGTGATGATGGCGTCGCTGTCGGCCGTGAATTCCAGGGCGTCCCCTTTGATCCTGCAGTCGAGCCAGACGCGCGACTGACAGCCCTTTATGAGATGCCCGTCCGTCTTTGCAGCGGGATCTATAGGCGGCAGGTTCTTGCCCAGTTCGATGATGTATTCATATTTGTCGAGCCATTCATCAAACATCGAAAACTCTTCAACTACTGCATTTTCCTCTTCGAGAAGTGTCATTTCCTTAACATTGAAAGTGTTTTTTCAAGGCAGTGGAGGAAATATTCCGCCTCCTGCATCGTGTTGTAGGGCATCAGCGAGACCCTCACCACCCCGGTGTATCCCATCGAAGTTATCAGAGGCTCGGCGCATACAAGGCCCGAACGCACCTCTATGCCCATCTTATCGAGGATCTGGGCGATGTCGGCGTGATGCGCGCCCTCTGCCACGAAACTTATCACCGGCGCCTTGGGAAGCGCGTCACCAAGTATCCTCACCCCTTCCATCGAGCCTATTCCTTCCATCAGAAAATCCGTCATTTCTCTCAGATTCTTCATCAGAGATGCGTCGGAATTGACTTTCGAGGCAAATTCCAGAGCAGGCGCCATACAGGCGGCGGCAATGAAGTTCGGTGTCCCCGCCTCGAATTTCAGAGGCAGGGGGGCATAGATGGTCTGTTCGAGCGTGACGGTGCCCACCATATCGCCTCCTCCCATATACGGAGGCATCCTGTCGAGCCATTCACGGCGGCCGTAAAGGACTCCGATACCTGTCGGAGCATATATCTTGTGCCCTGAAAACGCATAGAAGTCAACTCCCAGACTGCTCACGGAGACAGGATCGTGCACAACTCCCTGCGCACCGTCCAGAAGCACGGGGACTCCGTAGGAATGAGCTATGCTGATGATGTCCTCAAGGGGGTTGACAACTCCCAGGACATTGGAGACGTGCGCTATGGCAAGCAGCTTGACCTTCGGCTGGGCAACCTTGTAGGACAGGCGGTCGAGTCTGATACGGCCGTTTTCGTCAACCGGCACCCAGAGGAGTTCGGCCCCCGCACGCTTGCAGGCCATCTGCCACGGCACCAGGTTGGAGTGATGCTCCGCCTCACAAACCACTATCCTGTCGCCCTTGCGGATGAACGCCTCCGTGAAACTGGCCGCCACGAGATTGATGGAGGCGGTGGTGCCCGAAGTGAAGATTATCTCCTCACGGCTTTCGGCGCCTATGAAGGAGCGCACCGCTTCACGGCCTTTTTCGTAGAGGTCGGTCATCTCGTCGCCGAGGGTGTGCAGGGCGCGGTGGATGTTGGCGTTGCTCTCCGTGCAAAGCCGCCTCTGCAGGTCAATGACCTCCACGGGCTTCTGCGAAGTCGCGGCGTTGTCGAAATAAACCACGGGCCTGCCTCCCAGACGGCGTTCCAGTATGGGGAACCGTTTTCTTATGTCCGCTTTTGATGCCATAGAGCAAGGAGCTGTTCCTTCAATTTTCGTGAACCATTTCAAGACAGGTGCTTAGAAGATGAAGAAGCTGTTTAAATTTGATTGCCGAAATTTATTATAGCAGATTTTTTGATGGATTTGTGCTTGAAATGAGGGAGCATACCGGTTGGTATGTGACCGAATTGAAAGTGCAAAGACGCAAAAAAGATGCATAAGAAATGAGAG